>NZ_JNAC01000066.1:0-42775 GCF_000722555.1 Sphingobium sp. DC-2
GGGTCCCTTTTGCGCGCCGATTGGGGGTACCGATTGGACGCCGATTGACACAACAGAACAGTCACAGGGGAATCCATGACGCCGCATGATGAATTGTTTGGCATCGCTGAGAGACTTGAAGCGAGCGCTAAATCTGCAGTTTTGGAAGCAATGCAGCCCCACTTCGCCAAGCTAGAGGAAGTGTCCAGCACCGCTGGAAGAGCCTTTTCAGGTTCATGGCTCGGCTACCACGCCCGGGTCTACTACAAGGATCTTGAGCCAGCACCTCCTGGCGCGCACTTCAGTCAAGAATGGGGCCTGCGCGATTCCTACTCTACGCTCGGGAGCGTTGGGGAGTGGCGCGAATATGACTCCAAGCAACTGGTTGATTATCTTCGCAAGCGAGCAGGCAATCCCGATTTGGGGACGGTCGCGGCTGCCGCAGTCGGCGCAGAAAGGGTATTCGGGACCGCAAAGGCGGAGATCAGGTCAATTATCCAGACCGAAGACGGAGGCGGCACTGACAGCTTCCTTGCGTCCCTGCTGCAAGAGCTCGACAACCTAAAGCCAGTGGCTCCTGGCGATCTTATTCGCCATTGGGCACCCAAGGGGCAAACGATAACCCGCGACACCACCGCGGCTGGTCAAGGGACCCAAGCGCCACCCCATTTGATAATCAAGGCCGAGGTTGCGTCTTACCGCCAGTCGTTCTTGATATGCGCGGAAGCGGCCGTTATCGCCCGCAAAGCCGCGTCACACCTACAGCGGAAATCTCGGCAGCGGACTAGGGAGGCGCGCATCGGCACTAATGTCTTCATCGGCCACGGTCGAGCCAGCGCATGGCGCGAGCTGAAGGATTTTGTGCAAGATCGTCTGCGCCTTCCTTGGGACGAATTCAATCGGGTTCCCGTGGCCGGCGTCACAAACCAGGCACGACTGGCTGAAATGCTCGATGCTGCCGCGATCGCCCTTGTGATCATGACTGCGGAGGATGAAACGGCAGAAGGGGCCATGCAGGCCCGCATGAACGTCATCCACGAAGTTGGATTATTTCAGGGACGTTTGGGTTTCACGAAAGCGATCGTTCTTTTGGAAGAAGGGTGCGACGAGTTCAGTAACATCCAGGGTTTGGGGCAAATCCGGTTCCCGAGGGGGAATATCGCGGCTGCATTCGAAGAAGTCCGTCGCGTCTTGGAGCGCGAGGGGGTCTTGGCTGACGGCTAGTCTGTACAGGGCCCGCAAAGCGCACACGCTCGCTACGTGCCGCGCTGGAGGTTGACCGTTGCTGCTCCCGGGGCGCCTTAGGACCAGCGACTAGCTGCTTGCGAAATGCGTGAGACTACCCACCTTCATACCGCGCCGCTTCTCTCCAGCGTTTCGCCGCAGTGTCAGCGCTCCGGTCAGTCGTCTGGACGTGCTGGCCGAGATAGGAGCCTTGAGCTACCCAGACGGATTTTGACCGCTGGCGCACTTCTATGGCGATACGCTCGCCCCACACCTCGACCATCATCTGCATATTAGTACGCGGAAGCTTCGAAGGCCTGCGCCTCTGCCCGAGCCTTGCGCGGAGTATTCTCTTGATGTGCCCTGCTCGAATACGGCCCGATCGCGAACTCGCATTCGATCGTGATACCAGACACTTCCCCAACTGGGTCCTTGCCGGCTTCGTGGTAGTGCTTGCCGTCGTCAGGGTATTCAAAGCCCCACCACACGCGCCTGACGATGAAATCCTCGGTCCCTACGTGCTTGTCGTCGGGCGGGCTGGCATACTTCCGCATGACGGTGATGTAATCGCCCGCTCGCGGCAGAGCAGGCACCCGCATGCGGAGAGAGTAATCCGCCTCGCCGCCTCCTGGTGGCACGAACGTCAACATTACCTCAAACATCATCTTCTCCGCGAATCGTTACGGAACCATCTTATCCATGAACGGGTGGCGGGGGGTAGGCAGAAAGTCCGGCCGCTGCCGCCCTAGGACCGCGCTTGGTCCAGAAGCAAAGCGCAATCTGGAGATTTTCTGACGCGGCCAATTCCGCTTCGCTGTTATTCGAACAGCTGTCGCGCTCGAGCGCGAGCATGGCGCGAGTTTGTTTTGTTCGGATCGCGCGCCCGACGCTGCTCCTGACGCTCGCGCGCTTGCTCGCTTAGGATGCGTGCTTTCTCTTCGGCCAGGCGACCTATCATGCCGATGCTGGCGAGCACATCGAGCTGTGAAGGAGAAAGGGTGATGCCGCGCCCCTGCTGAAGCGCGCGGGAAACTTTGCGATCGAGGTCGATGACAGCTTCAGGATAGTCACGGTTCACCGCCATCTCATGTGCCATTCTTGTGCCATGGAACCGCCGGTATGTGGCGGAAAAGCTCGGAAAACTAAGGTAAAACGTGGTAACGGATCGGCACACAGAAATCACGCTGCTAGCCAGCTTTTTACACTTATGCGCCTGAATTTCTTTGATAAAAATGGCGCACCCGACGGGATTCGAACCCATGGCCCTCAGATTAGGAATCTGATGCTCTATCCTGCTGAGCTACGGGTGCCCGATGACGGCTCTATTCTGCGGGAGGCGCGGGGTCAATTCTTCGCTTCGGGCGGGATGACGGGAAAAGGCAGCGCGGCCACCTCCACGCCCTCAGCGATCAGGGCGCGAGCTTCGTCGGGGGCGACTTCGCCGTGGATGCTGACGCGGTCCTGTTCGCCATAGTGCATCGCGCGCGCCTGTTCGGCAAAGCCGCGTCCAACCCAGGTGGAGCCTTCCAATACCTTCGCCTGCGCCTGAGCGAGGCTCGCCATCAATTCCCGCATCCGCGCTTCATCGCCCGTCACCGCCACAGGCGCAGCGTCACTTTCAGGCTGGCGCACAGCGGCGGGGCGGCTGTTTCCCTTGGGCGCAACGGCAGGAGCCATCAGTGCCTTGGCCACCTGCGTGTCGCCGCACATGGGACAGGTGAGCAAGCCCCGCGCCGCCTGATCCTCATAATCGGCGCTCGACCCGAACCAGGCTTCGAACACATGATCCTGAGCGCTGCACTTCAAATCGAAAACGATCACGATATTATCACGTCCTGGGCTATGACCCGCCGGTTGGCGAGCGCGGGCACGCGCGCGCGAACCTCCTCTATGCGGGCAAGGTCGATTTCGGCAAGACCCAAGCCTGCGTCAGACCCCATGTCCAGCAGCACGTCACCCCAGGGATCGACGATCAGGCTGTGGCCATAGGTCTCCCGCCCGTCCGCATGTCGGCCGGTCTGTGCCGCCGCGATGACGAAACAGCCCGCTTCAATAGCACGGGCGCGCAGCAGGACATGCCAATGGGCCTGTCCGGTAGGCACCGTGAAGGCGGCAGGCATCAGCAGCACGGACGCTCCCGCATCGGTAAGCGCCCGGTAAAGGTCGGGGAAACGCATGTCATAACAGATCGACATGCCCATGCGTCCCCATGGCGTATTCACAGCCACCACGCGATCGCCCGGTCCATAGACGGAGGATTCCCGCCAGCTTTCGCCAGTCGCCAGATCGACGTCGAACAAATGGATCTTGTCATAGCGCGCGCGGATTTCGCCCGCCGCGTCGATCATGAAGCTCCGGTTGGCCCAGCGGCCGTCTTCCCGTTCATCTTTCAATGGCAGCGATCCGACATGGACCCACAGGCCATGCTTCGCTGCGGCCTCCTGTACCCGGGGCAAGACAGGATCATCCGCTTCGGACCGCAGGGTTGCCGCAGCACGCTGCCGGTCGCGGTCCAGATAGCCCGCCATTTCCGGCGTGAAGAGAATGTCCGCACCCTCCCCCGCAGCGCGCGCGATCATGTCCGTCATCGCTGCGGCATTTACGGCGGGATCGACCCCGCTCGTCATCTGGAAGATCGCGGCGCGCATCGGTTTTATACGCCCAGCAGCGGGTCGAGCTTTCCCTGCCGGTCCAGCGCCGCCATGTCGTCGCTGCCGCCGATGTGCCGCCCGTCGATGAAGATCTGCGGCACCGTCGTTCCGCCATTGGCGCGCTCCAGCATCTCGGTGCGTTTGGGTCCGCCCATGGTGATGTCATATTCCTCGAAGTCGACGCCCTTCCCCTGGAGCAGCGCCTTGGCTCGCGCGCAATAGCCGCACCACGCCTTGGTATAGATTTCGACTTTCGCCATGGGTCCCGATACTCCTTGCCAGTTCAAATTGTGGCTGGGCGCGCCTTTGTCAATCGGCCGCCTCGTCGCGGCCGGGCAAGGCGCGCGCCCAGCACAACAAATGAACGCTGGACGCGCCGCCGCGTTTCAGCACGCGGGCGCAGGCGGCAGCGGTGGCCCCGCTCGTATGCACATCGTCGATCAGAATCACTGCCCGCCCCTTGAACCGATGGTTTCCTGCGAGAGCGAAGGCGCCCCGCACGGCCTTGGCCCGGCGTTTGGGGTCCATGGCGCGCAGCGGTTGCGTCGCCCGGATGCGCTGCAAGCCATGCTTGTCGACATCCAGCCCCAGCAGCTTGCCCAGATGATCGGCGATCAGCGCGGATTGGTTGAAGCCCCGCCACCATAGCCGCCAGCGGTGTAGCGGCACCGGCACCACCAGCGGCGGCGGATCGCTGATCCCGACGTGCCGCGCCATCTGCCGCGCGATCAGCCGGGCGAGGCCGATCCGCCGACCATATTTGAGCCGCAGCGCTACCCTTCGCGCGACATCGCCATAGGCCAGCACCGCCCGCGCAGTGTCGAACGGCGGCGGATCGGCAAGACATGATCCGCATGCGCTGCCCTCCCCCATGTCATAATCGAAGGGCAGCCCGCACCGGGCGCAGCAGGGGTCGCCCAGAAATTGCATCCCGCTCCAGCAGCGCAGGCAAAAGGCGTCGTCCGCATCCACGATGATCCCGCATCCGGGGCATCGCGGCGGCAGAGCGTAGTCGATCACCGGACGTGACACGTCCTTGAGAAAGCTGAGGAGCGGCATGATCTCCCTTGTTCCCGCTCCTCCGCCGATGCACAAGGCCCGCCATGACCCAGCCCGACATCTTCGACCGCGCCTTGAGAGCCAGACGGCGGGACCGGATGATGGGCCGGTTCGCCGATCATGACTTTCTCTATCGCACGATGCTGGACGAACTGCTCGACAGGCTTGCGGATGTGAGGCGCGATTTCCCCGAAGTGCTGCTGATTGGATGCCCGGACGACAGCGGCCGGACCGCTCTGGAAGCCATGGGCAAGCGAGTCGTCTGCGCCGATCCTGGCTTTGCGGCGGCAAGGCGGCAGGGCGGCGTACAGGTGGATGAAGATGCCCTCCCCTTCGCCGACGATAGTTTCGATCTGGTGGTCGCCTGTGGAACACTCGACAGCGTCAATGATCTCCCCGGCGCGTTGATCCTGATACGCCGCATCCTGCGGCCGGACGGTCTGATGCTGGCCGCCTTCACTGGCGCTGGCACCCTGCCCCGCCTGCGCGCCGCCTTGATGGCGGGGGAAGGCGACCGCCCCGGACAGCATATCCACCCCCAGGTCGATGTGCGCGCCGCTGGGGATCTGCTCAGCCGTGCCGGTTTCGCCATGCCGGTCGCAGACAGCGAAACGATGTCCGTGCGCTATGGCGACATAGTGCGGCTGATGCAGGATCTGCGCGGCATGGGGGCGGGCAATGTCCTGACCTCGCGGCCGCCTGCCTTGCGGCGCGAAGCGTTGATCGGGGCGGCAGGGCATTTTGCGGCCGCTGCCGACCCCGATGGACGCACGGCGGAGCAGATGGCGATCCTGTACCTTAGTGGCTGGAAACCGCATCCAAGCCAGGCGAAGCCCGCCCGGCGCGGCAGCGCGACGGTTTCGTTGGCGGAAGCGCTTAAACGGAAGGAATGAGAGCGAAGGAACCGGCGTTGCCCATGTTCCGCTCCACTACCTCAGGCGGTCCCCCTCCCCTTCTGAACGGGGTTAAGCAGCGAGCCGGAGAAATGGTACAGGCTCGGTGGAACGCAGCACGATGGGCTTGCCTTCCGACGCTTCGAACAGCTCGCCGTCCAGGATGACGCTACTATGCTCGCCCTCGATACGGATGATATCGCCCTGCTCAAGGTGGATGCCCTGCATCTTCGCCTTGCCCACCCGGCGGGTCACGCTGGCCCAGGCCAGGCGCAGCAAGGCGGAAAGGCTCTGATCGACAGCCATCAGCTTCATATTGCCGCGCCGGCTGTCGCCCGGCTGCACGCCCAGCAGCAGCCGTTCCAGCGTCGTCACGATCAGTACCGCGAATCGCCCCGCAAGTTGACCGTCACGGATCAGAGAAATGCGCACCGGATGGCTGGATTGCGGCAGGAAGTGCGCCTTGATCCCGAAGATCAGCGACGCCAGCACTGCTAGCACCGTCAGGAAATGGCTGAGGCCATTGGACAGTCCCAACGGATAGATGCGGTTACGGCAATAGAGCATGTAATCGGCAAGGCCTGCCCCGCCCAGAAACATGCCCAGCACCGGCCGCGTATCGGCACCGCCATCGGAAAGAGCGATCAATTCTCGCGCAACGACATGGTCGTCAACGCCCGCCTTGGCGATCTGAACGATCCTTTCCAGCGCTTTGATAGGATCGCCGTGGATGCCGAGATCGAGCGCGATCAGGTTGGTCTTGCCATTGGGCAGCACGGCGATCGGCGGCACCCGGCCCTTGAAATGCTCACCCTGATACAGTTCGGTCAGCGCGGCCTGAACAGTGCCGTCCCCGCCATTGATGACGATGACCACCGGATCGACGCGCGCGATGGTCTGCAACGCCCGGCCGATCTGGTCGACATGCTCCACCTCATAATGGAAGATGTCGGGATTGCTGGCGCAGTAACTGCGCACGCGCGGCAGGCTCTGCCGGTTGCCCGTGGATTTGGGATTGGACAGGAGCGCGACGTGGACCATCTGGGATCACATATATTGAAGGTTGATGGTGATCCGCGTCACACCTGGACCAACCTGAATCGCGGCCTTCTCGACCGAAGGCTTGCCCAGGTTGAAGATGCTGATGGACGGATTGTTGGAAAAGCCGCCGCCGTCGCGCGAAATCTCCGTCTTGCCATTGCCGTTGCGGTCATGGCGGACGGCGATGGCGTAGCGGCCGGGCTCAGGCACCGGCATGCAGAAGCGCATGGCCCCATTGCTGGGCCGCACTGCCGTGTCGATGCGGTTCAGCCAGGCGCCTTTTGCCAGCCAGGCGCTTTTGGTGGCGGGGTAGGTTTGCAGACGCACCTTGCCCGTTGGCGCAGCGAATCCCCGGACGTCCACCAGCACCGCCGGCCCCGTGGCCGAAGCGCCGCAGCGGTCGAGGTCGTTGCTGATTTCCTGTCCATGGGCCATTGCGGGGGTGGCGGTGAGCAGCGCCACCGGCAAGAGACCCACCGAAACTTTGAACATGACCATCCAACTCCGTGAAGCTATAGCCGCCCAATGAACCGGACGGCGAGCCCCTGTTCGCCCCGCAAACTTCTTTCCGTGATTCCGCTATGGGGTGGGTTTGCGGCCAAATCATGGTGATGGGACGACCACATAGAGAATGCTGACCGCCATTGATCGATATCTGGCCCGGCTGATCGCCCTGCCCATGCTCGGCACGCTGGTGATCTCCGCGATGCTGCTCGTACTCGACAAGATGCTCAGTCTTTTCGACTTCGTGGCGGCAGAGGGTGGGCCGGTCAGCGTCGTATGGCGGATGCTGGCCAATATGATGCCCGAATATCTGTCGCTGGGTATCCCGATCGGGCTGATGCTGGGCATTCTGCTCGCCTTCCGCAAGCTGGCCCTCTCGTCCGAACTGGATGTGATGCGTGCGGTGGGCCTGTCTTACGGCCGCCTGCTACGCGTGCCCTATATGTATGCGATCGCGCTGGCATTGCTCAATTTCGGCATCGTCGGCTTCGTCCAGCCGCTATCCCGCCATGCCTATGAAGCGCTGCGTTTCGAACTGCGTTCGGGCGCGCTTGGCGCATCGATCAAGGTCGGCGAGTTCACGAGTCTGGGCAAGCGGATGACCTTGCGAATCGAGCGCAGCCTGGAGGGCGGGCGCAATTTGCAGGGCATATTCGTGCGCGCCGTGGGGAAGGATGGGCAGACCGTCGCCGTCACGGCTGCGCAGGGCAGCTTCCTTGCCACCGACGATCCCGACACCATCATCTTCCGCCTGCGCGACGGCGTGCTGGTGAACGACGCGCCCAAATATAAATCGCCGCGCATATTGTCTTTCTCCAGCCACGACCTTCCCATCGACCTGCCGCAGATTGAGCGGTTCCGGGGACGCAATGTCGACCGGGAGAAGACGATCATCGAACTGGCGGTCATGGGCCGCGATCCTTCGGTCAAGCCCAAGCTGCGCAACGAGATACGCGCCAATTTTCACTTCCGCATGGTGGAAGTGGCGATGATGCTTCTGCTGCCGCTCGCAGCGCTCGCCTTCGCGATTCCGCCCAAGCGATCGACCTCGGCGCTGGGCGTGTTCCTGTCGATCGTCTTCATCGTCACCTATCACAAGATCAACGAATATGGGCAGAGCATCGGCGCTCTTGGCCGGATCGATCCGATCATAGCTTTATGGACGCCGTTCCTGACCACCGCTGCCCTGATCCTGTGGATGTATCATGTCGTTGCCCATCGCCCTGGCGGACAGCCGATCGGCGCGCTGGAATATGCCTTCGCCAAGCTTGGCAAGCAGGTGGGCAAGCTGCTGCGCCTTGGGCGACGGCGCAAAAAGCCCGATCTCGCAGCGGAAGGGATAAGCTGAAATCATGCAGTTCGACTTTTTCCCCTCCCGCCAGCTTAGCTGGTACATGGCGCGCCTGTTCTTCACCCGCACATTCGCGGTGCTGGCGCTGCTCGTTGTCGTTCTTCAGACGCTCGACCTGCTGGGCGAATCCGGTGATATCCTCGCCTATGCGGGCAATGGCGACGCGCAGCTGTGGCATTATGTAGGCCTGCGCATGCCGCAGATCATTGCCCGGTTCCTGCCCTTCTCAGTGCTGCTCGGCACGCTGATCATGCTCGCAAGCCTCAACCAGAATAGCGAAATCATCTCGATGAAGGCGGCTGGCCTGTCAGCGCATCAGATATTGGCGCCGCTGATCGCATCGGCGCTGGTTGTGGCGCTCATCAGCTTCGCCTTCAATGAAAGGATCGTGGCGCGCTCCACTGCCCGGCTCAGCGCGTGGCAGGCGGTAGATTATGGACCCCTGCCGCGCGACAGCGGGATAAAGACTAGTCCCTGGGTGCGGGAGGGCAATAATCTGGTGACGGCCGCCATCGTCGCGGGGCGCGGCACCGCCGTTCAGTTGCGGAAGGTCGAGATCTTCAACCGCGTGAACAACAGCCTCGTCACCATCATCCAGGCTCCCAGGGGCCATTATGACGCCGCGACGAAAAGCTGGGTGCTGGAGGACGCGCGCCAGTTCGACGTCGCACGCGGCACCGAACGGCAGGTCGGCACCGTCCGCTTCGGGCGCGACATACGGCCGGATCAGTTCACGCTGGCCAAGGTCGATCCCGATGCCATGACTTTCAGCGAATTGCGCGACGCCATTACGGACCTGCGCGATGCAGGCAGGCCAACGGCGGAACTGGAAGGAAGTCTGTGGCACAAGGTATCGGGGCCCTTGTCGGCACTGCTGATGCCCATTTTGGGATCGGTCGCCGCGTTCGGACTCGCGCGTTCCGGCCAGTTATTTGTCCGCGCGGTCATGGGAATGGCGCTTGGCTTCGCCTATTTCGTGGCGGATAATTTCTCGCTCGCCATGGGCAATCTTGGCGCTTACCCGCCCTTCCTTGCCGCCTGGGCGCCCTTCTTCCTGTTCCTGCTGCTGGGCGAAACCGTCCTGTTCCGCACTGAGGAATGAGCGCCTGCCCCAGGCCAGGGGCGCGCCGCACCCTGCCTTAGCGCTTCACCATCGTGCTGCGCGCGATCTTACCCACCAGCGGCCACATGCCGGCATAATTGCCCCGATGATAAGGTGATTCCGTGTCCAGCGTCGCAATCAGCCGGGCATGCGCCTTGCCTAGTGCATGATAGGGCACACTGGGCAGCAGATGATGGAGCGCGTGATAGCGCAGCCCTACCGGAGCCCAGAGGGCGGCGAAGGGCGATGGAGGCGGAACGTTGACGGAGTCCAGATATTGGGCGGTCACTGTCATCGCCTCGCCTTCATTTTCCCACAGATGTGCGACAAGGGTGCGCAGCTGGTTGATGACGGTCATGCCCGAATGCACGGCCATATAGACGAGCAGCGGCTTCCATCCGAGAACAGCCGGGCTGGCCACCAGCGCGATCGCGAACAGGCAAGCGCCCCCTTCCTGCCAGAGCCATTGCCGGCGGAACTCGCCTTCCGGCGCGCGGCGGCGATAGGCGGGATTGATCGACAGCGCCGAATATTTCTCCCGCACCAACCGCCGCAACGATGGCAGAACGAGGCCCAGCGGGGTCAAAACGGCAAAACGCAGGATCAGGCCGATGGGCGCGAGCGAGGCTACGATGATGAACAGCGGCAATGACCACGGCTTCATCAGAGCCAGCGGCAGATATTCCGGGTCGTCCGCCGTGCCATAGCGGGTGCGCGCATGATGCTGCGTATGCACCCCTTCATAGAGGAAGGAGGGAATCATCAGCGGAATGCCCACCAGCAGATTCCAGCCCAGCCGGAAGCCTGGCAGCGCGCCCTTGCGAATATGGGTCAGCTCGTGAATGAAGCTGGCCGCGCGGTAGAGCGCCAGCATCGCCACCAACCCGCTCAACAGGGCCAGGGGAACGCTGTCCACCATGATACCAGTAGCCAGCGCGGCATATCCCAGCAGTGCCGAAGCCAGCATGTCCGGCCAATAGATCGCCGGATTCGCCACCGAATATTCGCGCGTCAGGTCTGCGGCGGCGCGCAGCATCGCGGCATCGTCGGGGATCGCCTTACGATTCACCGGAGCGCTCGCAAAGATCGGGTCATGCACAGTCATGCATGCGCTCCTAACCAGGAATTGCGCTTAGATCGTGGCAGCAAGATGACGTTTTCGCCTTTGTGAAAGCCCGATTGACAATCGCGGGCCAAGCGCCGAACTGCTCCCATCTCTTAGCGAAAGCTCAGCCGTGGCCCATTCCGATCTGGTGATTACTCCCATCGCTTCCAAGGCCGATCGCAAGGCCTTTGTCGATCTTCCCTGGCGTGTCTATGCGGGCGATCCCCATTGGGCACCGCCGTTGAAGAGTGAGGTGTATGCCCTGATCACCCCTGGGAAAAACCCGTTCTTCGGTCATGCCGAAGCGCAATATTTCCTCGCCCGCCGCAACGGCCAAGTGGTGGGACGCGTGTCGGCACATATCGATCATCTGGCGCTCAGCCAGCCAGCGGAACAGGGCATGGGGCCAGGCACCGGCAATTTCGGCCTGTTCGAAGCGGAGGACGCCGAAATCGGTGCCGCGCTGATCGAAGCCGCGGAAGGCTGGCTTCGCGCAAAGGGCATGTCACGGGTCCTGGGACCGATATCTCTGTCGATCTGGGAAGAACCGGGCCTGCTCATCCAGGGCTTTGACCACAGGCCGACGGTGATGATGGGCCATGCCAAGCCCAGCTATCAGCCAATGATCGAAGGGGCCGGATATCAGCCGGTCAAGCAGCTCAAAACCTATGAGCTGGACATCACCAAGCCCTTTCCTCCGCTGATCCAGCGGATTGTCGCTTCCGGTGAAAAGAGCGATCGTATCCGCGTCCGCAAGGTCGACAAGAGCAAGTTCGATGAAGAGGCGGCCATCATCCTCGCCATTCTGAACGACGCATGGGGCCGCAATTGGGGTTTTGTCCCGATCACCGACGAGGAAGTGGCGCATTTCGGCAAGCAGTTGAAACCGATCGTCTTCAACGACCTCATCATGATCGCCGAGCTGGAGGGCGAACCAGTCGCCTTCATGATGACCCTGCCCGACCTAAACGAAGCGACCGCGCCGCTCAATGGATCGCTGTTCCCCTTCGGCTGGGCGAAGCTGCTCTGGTGGCTGCGCAAGCCCCAGGTCCGTACCATGCGCGTGCCGCTGATGGGCGTGGTTCAGCGGCTCCAGGCGTCCCGCCTCGCCAGCCAGCTCGCCTTCATGATGATCGAATATATCCGGCGCGCCGCGACCACTCATTATGGCGCGACACGGGGCGAGATCGGCTGGGTGCTTGACGACAATCAGGGCATGAACGCCATCGCCGACGCGATCGAAAGCAAGGTGAACAAGATCTACCAGATCTACGAAAAGGACCTCTGATCGCAGCGCCCGTCAGCGCGGCACCGCCACGTCGATAGCCCCCGGCGCCACCTTCGCCGTCGCGGGGGTGGCCGCCACGACTTCCCCGTCGATCGAGATACGCTGGCGCGGATGCGTTTCAATGCGGAAGGATTTGCCGCGAAACTCCTCAGTATGGGCATCGCGATCGCGCAGCTTGAAGAATTTGGAATACCAGTCCCACGCCAGCCGTGCATGGCTCCGCCCGACGACTGCCTGGATCACCAGTTCACCGCTGTCGACATCGGCCCGCTCCGACAGTTCGACGCCGCCATGATAGGGGCCGTTGAGAATCCTGACCTCCGTCGACCACATGCGCCTTTGCTGCGCACCATCGTCGATGGTCAGGCGAAAGGCACGAAAGCTGACGGAGCATTTGACGGCCCAGACCAGATATCCCACGCGTCCCAGATAGCGTTTCAGTTTAGCGGGCACGGTCTGCCCGATCATCGGTGACAGGCCGAGCGAGGCCGCGTTCACGAAATAGTCGCGATCGATCATGCCAAGATCAATCCGCCGCCGTCTGCCAGTTGCAATGACGTCGATCGCGCCGTCCAGGTCCAGAGGAATGCCGAGCGTCCTGGCGAAGCTGTTCGCCGTCCCCAAAGGCAGCACGCCAAACACGCACTCCTTGCCTACCAGTTCATCGACCGTGCCGGACAGGGACCCGTCGCCCCCGCCGACAATGACCATCGGCGCGCCTTCCTCCACCATTTGCCGCACTGTTTCCTGCAATCGGGCAGGATCGGACACGGCATGCGCCTTGATCAGCCTGACGCCAGCGGCTTCCAGCTTCTGCTTCGCCTCTTCGAAAAGCGCCTCGCCCCTGCGGCTGTGCACATTGACGACAAGGGCCGCATCCTGCGGCAAGGACCTATTTTCCATGGCCTCAACAACTCGCCAGCGGCGCGCCGGGTCCAACGCGAAACAATATCGCGCATGCGCTCGTTGGAAGGGCATGGCTCGCATCGCTCACCTGTCCGACATACATTTCGGCGCGCATGATCCCAAGGTCGTATCCGCCGCCGAAGCATGGCTCCAACAAGCGCAACCCGATCTTGTCATCATCAGCGGCGACCTGACCCAGCGGGCGCGCCTGCAACAATTCAGGGATGCATCCGCCTGGCTCAACCGGCTAAGGGCTGCTGGCATGCGGCTGCTGGTCATTCCCGGCAACCATGACGTGCCGCTCTACGACGTGATCCGGCGGTTCGCTGCGCCGCTACGCCGCTACAAACGCTACATCAGCAATGATCTGTGCCCCTGGTATGAGGATGCGGAAGTCGCCATCCTGGGGATCAACACGGCCCGGTCGCTGACGATCAAGGATGGCCGCATTAACCATGAACAGATGCGCCTGCTGCGTGAACGTTTCGCTGCGGTCGCAACGGAAAAGACGCGCATTTTGGTGACCCACCATCCGCTCTTCGCCATGCCGATTGGCAAGGGGGGGGAACTCAGCGAAGCGGTTGGACGGCATGAGGATGCCGTCGCGGCTGCGCGCCAGGCGGGCATCCACATCGCCCTTGCCGGGCATTTCCACCGCACCTATGCCGAAGCCGCGCAAAAAATGGTGGCGGACGCGGGCGGCGCTCTCGTGATCCAGGCAGGCACCGCCACCTCGACACGGCTGCGCAATGCCGAACCACAGAGCTTCAACTGGTTGCACGTCCATCACAACGATGAGATCGAGTTACAGGTCGTGGTCTGGGACGGTGCAGGCTTCCAGCGCGGCCAGCACGTCGCCTATCGCCGCCAGGCGCAGGGTTGGACCTCCCAGGAAGTCTCCAGCGCCCGTTCCACGCGCCAAGGCATTAAGGTAGCCGCAATGGCCCGCGCATAAAGCGATCCCTATGTCCTGGGAGTAGCGAAGGCGGGCTCGGCCAGCGTAGCGCCATGATCACGGATGGCGGACGGCCATTCTTCCGACGCCTTGGCAAAGCCCTGCCTGTCCCGCGCATAGAGCGCCCTTATCGCATCCTCATAGCCGGGGCGATCTCCCGCCATGCCGGTCAGGAAGTGATAGGCTGCATCCATGGCTGCGCGTGGAGAGGGTGCGTCCTCCCCTGCCTTCCGCGCATCCTCCACCAGCCGCCGCAGCGCCGCCGATGCGCCCCCCGGCTGCGCGGCCAGCCACTCCCAATGACGCGGAAGCAATGTCACTTCGCGGGCTTGCACCCCCAACTTAGGACGGCCGCGTCCTCGTGATGGTTCCTGACCATCGCCACGCAGATCGATATCGACCTGGCGGCCAGTAGCGTCAT
Source organism: Sphingobium sp. DC-2 (assembly GCF_000722555.1). Lineage (NCBI taxonomy): Bacteria > Pseudomonadati > Pseudomonadota > Alphaproteobacteria > Sphingomonadales > Sphingobiaceae > Sphingobium > Sphingobium sp. DC-2. The sequence goes on from NZ_JNAC01000066.1 coordinate 14,480, forward strand.
CAAACAGCAATAGGTTCTGCGCGTCATTTCCTATGGCGCGCATGGCCGCGCGCACTTCATCTTCATCGCCGGTCGCGATCCAAAGATCTCCTGAAAAAACCGTGTATGTCCGCGTCATGCCGTCCTCCTGCGGCAGCATTTATAATATCCGGGTAATTATAGTCAATATACCCGGATAAATTATTCGGCCAGTTCTACCCATGCAGGGGCATGATCGCTGGCTTTTTCCCGCCCGCGAAAATCCTTGTCGACCTGCGCATCGATCAAGCGGTCGGCCGCGGCGGGACTCAGCAGCAGATGGTCGATACGAAAGCCCGCATCGCGCGGCCAGGCATTCATCTGATAATCCCAGTAGGTCCAGACGCCGCCTGCCGGATGCTTGCTGGCGATCGCATCGGTCCAGCCATCGCCCAGCAGACGGCGGTAAGCTGCGCGGCTTTCCGGCTGCATCAATGCATCACCCGCCATGGCCTTGACTGAATAGACGTCCTTGTCACGGGGGATGACATTATAGTCGCCAGCGAGAATGGCGGGCACCTCTTCCGCCCAGATCTGCCGGGCTCGTTCACGCAGCCGCTTCATCCATCGCAGCTTATAATCGAATTTCGGGCCCGGCAGCGGGTTGCCGTTGGGCAGGTAGATGCTGCTAACGCGCACCCCCTTCACATCCGCTTCAATATAGCGGCTATGCTCATCCTCAGGCTCACCTTCGAGGCCGCGCCGGACTTCCACCGGCGTCTCGCCACGGGCCAATATGGCCACGCCGTTAAACCCCTTCTGCCCGTGCCAGATCGCGCCATAGCCCACATCCTCGATATCCTTGAGCGGAAAGGTCTCGTCGGACGTCTTGATCTCTTGCAGGCACGCGATATCGGGCTGGGTTTCGTTCAGCCACTCCAGCAAGCGCGGCAGGCGCGCCTTGATGCCGTTGATATTGTAGGTCGCGATGCGCATCCGGAGCCTTTCTTACATTGCAACTGCGCCAGTCCAGCCTGTGCAACCGAACGTGCTCCTAGGGCATAATTCAAGAAAATTCAGATCGAAAAGCTTGACCCGCAGCCACAGCCGGCGGTCGCATTGGGATTGGTCACCTTGAACGCGGCCCCGCCCAGATCCGACACGAAGTCCACGGCCGAACCACGCACCAGGTCAAGGCTGACATCGTCGACCACAAGCGTCACCCCATCCCGCTCGACACTGACATCCTCCGCCTCGATCGCATCGGCCAATCCGAACCGGTATTGAAAGCCCGAACAGCCGCCGCCCTCCACAGCGAGGCGCAGGATCGCGGGCTTGCCCTGCTTGGCGGCAATGGCCGCTACGCGGGCGGCAGCGGAAGGAGTGAGGTCAATATCGGCCATGGCGCTTAGATAGGGTCAAGCAAAAGGCCCGGCAAGCCATGGCGTGCCGGGCCTTTGCAAAGGGTCGAAGAAGAAGCTCGTTCAGTCGGCGGCCTTTTCCTGCGCCTTGGTGGGGCCGCCCATGGCGATCGGCGGCTTGGTGTTCATCGCCACCAGATAGTCGGGACCAGCCACGAAGGGCAGCGGGTTCACAGCCTGGCCGTCGACGCGCACTTCGTAATGCAGGTGACTGCCGGTCGAACGGCCGGTCGATCCCATAAGGCCGATGAGCTGGCCACGGCGTACATAGCTGTTAGCGGAAACGATCAGCTTCGACATATGACCGTAGCGGGTTTCCATACCACCGCCATGCGAAATCTGGACGAGGTTGCCGTAGCCGCTGGCCCACCCGGCGCGGCTGACGATGCCATCAGCGGTCGCATAGATCGGGGTGCCAACCGGGCCGGGAATATCGACGCCCTTATGCATCCGCGCGCCGCCATTGAACGGGTCGGAGCGAACGCCGAAGTTGGACGTCAGCGACAGCTTTTCGACAGGACGGCCAGAGGGGATGTAGTTGGCCTGCTTGGCTTCGCCATCAAGCCGCTGCAAGCTGGAGAAAAGATTGGAAAAACCAACATCGGACGGCCCAAGGGGGCTGGTGTTGATTTCGGAGGCATCTCCGTACGGATCATCCTCGATGCTCTTGGCCGCGGCTGGCGCCGCCGCCGAAAGGACACCTGCCAAACCTGCGGCGCCCGCCAATTTTAAAGCCGACAGGAACCATCGCGCCCGGCGTGCATTGAAATGAGTAATCAACATTGCGACCCCGACTATTCACCGAAGGCTGTAGCCTCTCGGCGCTCCCGTTTGACCAAATTGCGGCACAAGCCGCCACCCGCAGCGGCAGAAGTGCAAATCACGGCTCATTGTGCAAGCGCGGCGTAATATTCCAGCGTTAAACCGGCTTGCCGACGCGCCGAGTCGTTGAACGGAGGTTTCAACGCGCCCCGGAAATGGCGTTTTACAAGGATTTGGTAAGAATTTGCGGGGTCCAGCCCCACTCGGTTCGCCGCATGGTTGAACCATGCTGTCCCCGCCGCGACATGCCGAATCTCATCGGCCATAATGCGCCTCAACATTCGCGCTGACAGTTCGTCCCCCGCCTGGGTAAACCGCTCCACGGTGGCGGGAGTGATGTCCAACGCCCGCGCCTCAAGCACCATCGGCACCACGGCCAAGCGCGCCATTGCATCATGCGCGGTTTCAGTCGCGGCCTGCCACAAACCGTCATGCGCGGGCAGCGCTCCGTAAAAGCTGCCCAGTTGCCGCAAGCGGCGGTCGAGCAGTGCGAAGTGCATCGCCTCCTCCGCCCCCACCCGCATCCAGTCTTCGGTAAAGGCGCGGGGGAAATCTCCTCCGAACCGGCCGATCAGGTCGAACGCCAGATCGATTGCGACGAATTCAATATGTGCGAGCGCGTGTAGCATGGCAGCGCGTGCCCGGTCCGCCCCCATCTTGCCGCGCCTTGGCATCTGGTTGGGTGGCAGGAGCTCCGGCTTGCCGGGGCGTGCAGGCCGATCGGGCATCGCCACGTCGAAGCGGTGATCAAGCCGCCCCTTCGCCCATGTGCGAGCGGCCTGCCGCGCCGCCATCACCTTCTTATAAGGATCAGCGCAGTTCAGCACATGGGCGCAGGCGGCTCCTACGCTCTCGTTTGGCAGAGGCAGGCTCAAAGCGCCTTCGCAGCCTCCAGCACCTCGGCGGCATGGCCCTTCACCTTCACTTTCGGCCAGACGCGGACGGCCTTGCCGCCAGCGTCGAACAGGAAGGTTGCCCGCTCGATGCCCATATATTTGCGGCCGTAGAGTGACTTTTCCACCCAAGTGCCGAAAGCCTCACATGCCGTGCCTGGCTCATCCGACGCCAGCGTGACGGCAAGGCCATATTTATCGGCGAACTTCTTGAGCTTGGCGGGCTTGTCCTTCGAAATACCGACGACGGGTACGCCGATCGCCGCGAAATCCTGTTGCAGACTGGTGAAGTCCTTCGCCTCGTTGGTGCAGCCCGGCGTATCCGCCTTCGGATAGAAATAGACCGCCAGCGGCGCGCCACGGTAGCGTGACAGGTTGAAATCAACGCCATCCGCATCCTTGAGCGTCACATCGGGCAAGACGTCACCAACTTCCAGCATCGTCACTTCTCCTCAAAGCGCGCAGCCAGCGCCGCCCAGGCATCGCGCACCCTTTGCCGGGCCTGATCGTAGCTTTCAAGCAGCGCCTCCCAGTTTTCAACGCCGCATGCGCGCGCGACCACCGGCCGCGTGGCCTCAGGCGGCTCGGTCGATCCCGGCGAAACAAGGCGCGACACAATCAGGAAGCGCGTGATCAGGTCATGCGCCGCAACCAGCTCAGCGGGCAGATGCCCGGCAGCGGCCAATTGCGCCAGCGCCGCCCGCAGATCCGGGTCGAACGCCATATTATGCTGGAATTGCGTGACATGGATCAGGAACTCCAGGTCGACGAGTCCACCGGGGACAAGTTTGACGTCCAGATCGCTCGACGGCGGCTTGTGCCTGGCGATGTCGCCGCGCATCTTGACGGCATTGCGCGCAAGCTCGTCAAAATCGCGCGGCCGCTCCAGTGTTTCGGAAAGGATGGCGTTCAGCGCCGCCCTGCCCTGCCGGGAACCGAACACGGGCCGCGCGCGAGTGAGCGCCAGATGCTCCCAGGTCCAGGCCTCCTCCCGCTGATAGCGCGCGAAGCTGTCCAGACTTACTGCCAGCAGCCCCTGTGCGCCCGAAGGCCGCAGCCTCGTGTCCACCTCGTACAGCGGACCCGCTGCGGTCTGCACCGACAGGGCATTGGTTATGCGCTGGCCAAGGCGATTGAAATATTGCGTCGCGCCCAGCGGCCGGGCACCATCTGATTCCGTCAAAAAATCGCCCGTGAAGAGATAGACGAGGTCAAGGTCGGACGCGTGGGTCAGTACGCCCCCGCCCAGCCTGCCCAGCGCGAGGATCAGCATCTCCCCACCCGGCACCTTGCCATGCGCGCTTTCGAACTCCGCGACGGTCGCACGCGCCAGCGCTTCGATTGCGCCCTCCGCCACGCGGGAATAGCCACGGCCCGCCTCCAGCGGATCGCCGCCGCGAATAATCTGCGCGCCCAGCGCGAAGCGGCGATCATTCACCCGTTGGCGCACGCGGTCGAGCAGCGCCTGATAATCCTCGCCCGGCTCCAGCTGGGCAAACTGTTCGGCAAGCACCTCCACCGGCGGCGGCGGATCGAAGGCGGATGTGTCGATCAAGCCGTCCAGCAATTCCGCCCTGCGCCCAAGTGCATCGGCCAGCGTCGGCGCATGGCTCAGAAGTTCGGCCAGCAGCTCCACCAGCCCCGGCCGGGCGGCAAGCAGCTTGAAGAAGTTGATGGCGCTCGGCAACCGGCCGATCAGGTCGTCCAGCCGGTTGAGCGCTCGCGCCGGATCAGGCGCCTTGGCGAGCGCGCGCATGAGGCCCGGCAGCAGTTCTTCCAGCGCTTCGCGGGACGGCGCGCTGCGCAACGCCCGAATCGTGCCGCCGCGCCATCGTGTGATGCGCGCCACCGGCGTCTGCGCATCGGCAAAGCCCAGGTCGGTCAGTTGCGCCGCCAAGCGCTCCTCATCATGCGATAACGCTTCGTCTTTCGCTGCGGGCGTCAGCTTGTCATAGTTGCGGCCGACCCATTCGACCTTCGGGCGCAGCAGGTCCAGCAGCGCGCCGCCGTCCGCCAGCCCATGCAGCCGCGCGACATTGTCCATTGCCTCGGCTGTCTTGGGCAGTTCGTGCGTCTGGCGATCCTCGACCATCTGCAACCGGTGCTCGATCGTGCGGAACAGCACATAGGCTTCGTCCAGCCGCTGCGCGTCTTCCTGTTCCAGCACGCCTGCTGTGGCGAGAGCGCGCAGCGCCTCGCGCGTATTGCCCGATCGCAATGCCGGATCGCGGCCGCCGTGGATGAGCTGGTGGACCTGCGCGAAAAACTCGACTTCCCTGATGCCGCCCCGCCCGCGCTTGAGGTCATAGCCGGGGCCGAATGCCTGGCCCTGTGCATAATGATCGCGGATGCGGCGGGAGATGTCGACGATGGCGTCGATCGCGCCGAAATCGAGGCTGCGGCGCCAGACGAAGGGGCGAATCTGCTGAATGAAATAGTCGCCTAATGCGAAATCGCCAGCCGCTGGCCGGGCGCGGATGAAGGCCGCCTGTTCCCAGCCCACGGCGGTCGATTCATAATAGCCGATGGCCGCTTCCACCGGCAGGGCGATGGGGGTGGCTTCAGGCGAGGGACGCAGGCGCAGGTCGATGCGGAACACATAGCCGTCGCCGTCACGGGCGTTCAACAGCTCGCTGACCCGCCGCCCGATCCTGACCGCCGCGTCCGCCACATCCTCCCGCTCGCCATGGGGCAGGCGGGCGGGATCGTAGAGCAATATGGGATCGATATCAGAGGAATAGTTGAGTTCGCGGCTGCCATGCTTGCCCAAGGCCAGCACGACAAAGCCCTCCGGCCGCGCATCGGGGTAGCGTTCGGCAAAGGCGGTTGCCAGAGCCTCCTCCAGCGCCTGGTCGGCAAAGTCGGACAAGGTGCGGGTCACGCGGTCCAGCGGCCATGCCCCCGAAAGGTCCGCAGCGGCCGTAACCAGCGCCAGCGCGCCCCTGCGCCGCCGCAGCGACCGGGCGACGCCATCGGCCGGATCGGCAATGTCCCGCGCAGCCTGGAGCGCCACGTCGTAATCGCCCGCCGCCAGCAGGTCCGTCACCGCCGGGAAACGATCCATCTGCCTGGAAAGAAAAGGCGAATGCGCCTGCATCCGCTCCGCTACCGCCGTCCAGTCCGTCACCTGCGCCTCTCCCATAACGGGACCGCTATCGCGCCGGTGGAACGTGAACGCCAGAAACTTTTCGTCATCTTGGCCGTTGAACATACATGGAAATGCAGCGAAAATCGTTGAGAGCATCGAGCGGAGGGCCTGACGGCTCCCGGCGCGCTGTCGTGACGATCGGTCTTCCCCAGCCTGATGAAGGCATCGGCAATGCGCTTCGTTCCACCTTCCGCGCGCGGCGGGAGAGCCTGCCCGACGATATGATGGATTTGCTCAGGAAGCTTGATCATCATTGATTTGCGTGGCGGTCAGATGATTTAAAAACAATCATTTATGGTTAGGCTGGTTATTGAATCCGACTCTTCCTTTTGAAGAAGAAGTAGGACCCTTCGACAGGCTCAGGGCGAACGGGGTGGGTGTTCGGGTTGATCGGTCCCTCACCCTTTCAGCCTTCACCTTTCACCCTGCTAATAGGCGTACTTATCCCCTCACCCCTTGAATGTGTCGCATTGGGCGGGGTCGCCGCTGGCCAGTCCCTTGCGGAGCCATTGCATCCGCTGCTCGCTGCTGCCGTGAGTGAAGCTTTCGGGCACGGGGCGGCGGCCAGCGGCTTTTTGCAACGTGTCGTCGCCAATCGCCTGCGCGGCGGTCATGCCTTCTTCCAGATCGCCCGCCTCCATGAGGCCGGTGCGCTTGGCCCAGACCCCGGCATAGCAGTCCGCCTGCAATTCGACCCGGACTTGCAGGGCGTTGCCTTCCGCTTCGTTCACCGCGCGCTGGCGCTGGTTCACCTGACGCAAAGTGCCTTCCAGATCCTGCACATGATGGCCGACCTCATGAGCGATGACATAGGCCTGCGCGAAATCCCCCGGCGCACCGAAACGCTGGCGCAGTTCAGTGAAAAAGTCGGTGTCGAGATAGATTTTCTGGTCATTGGGGCAGTAGAAGGGCCCCATCGCGCTTTGCGCCGCGCCGCAGCCCGACGCGCCATTCTGGGAATAGAAGGACAGGACGGTTGGCCGGTATTGCTGACCCGCCTCGCTGAAAATCTGGCCCCAGACCCGCTCGGTCGACCCCAGCACCCGCAGCGACCAATGTTGAATGTCCGTCAGCTTCTGCGGATCGCGGCTGACCTCCGCATTCTGCTGCACCGGCCCGCCTCCGCCACCGACGAGGCTGAGCGGATTGACGCCCATCACCGCCAGGATGATCAGGACGACGACGATGCCGCCACAGCCGAAGCGGCTGCCGATGAAGGGCAGCAGCATGCCAAGGCCGCCGCCAAGCCCGCCCCCGAATCCGCCCCCGCGTCCGCTCTGCACCTCGAAGTTGGAACTTTCCTGTTCATTGTCCAACCGCATGACATTCTCCCTCGCCGCCCTGGTGCAGGCTGTAGACCAGCCTCGGAACGGTTGCGATACGGCTTTGGTTGCCTAAGCGCACGGATAATCACACGCCGCCCGTTGGAATGCCGCTGACATTAGTTATATTGCACTGCGACATGGCTGATATCGATCCCCCAATCCGCCGCCGCGGCACGACACCGCTGCCCCTTCCCAATGAGGTCGCCTTGTTGTTGCAGGGCGGCGGAGCGCTCGGTTCCTTCCAGGCCGGTGTCTACGAGCGGCTGGACAATCTGGGGATCGACATAAGCTGGGTCGCGGGCATTTCCATCGGCGCGGTCAATGCGGCGATCATCGCGGGCAACCTGCCGCACCGGCGGCTCAGCAGGCTGAAGAAATTCTGGCTGACCGTGTCGGGCGGCATGCCCAATATCGTGCTGCCGGAAATCGACCATATCCGCGAAGCCGCGCATCTGATGGCGGCGGGCGCGGTGGCGACATTCGGCGTGCCCGGCATGTTCCGCCCCCGCCTGTGGCCGGCGCCGCTGATGCCGGAGGGAACGCCGGGGGCCATCAGCTTCTATGACAGCGCGCCGCTCAAGGACACTCTGGACGCCTGCGTCGACTGGGACCTGCTGAACGACGGGCCGGTGCGCCTGTCAGTGGGCGCGGTCGATGTCGAAAGCGGCAATTTCGCCTATTGGGACACGCGCGGCCCCGATGGCAAGACACGCATCGACGCCCGCCACATCATGGCTTCGGGCGCGCTGCCGCCGGGCCTGCCGCCGATCGAGATTGACGGGCGCTGGTATTGGGACGGCGGCATCGTGTCGAATACGCCGCTCGCCCATGTGCTGGATCATCAGAGCGAGGACATGCTGGTGTTCCAGGTGGACCTTTTCCCCGCCGAAGGCCCCAAGCCGCAGCAGATGACGGACGTTTACTCGCGCACCAAGGACATTCAATATTCCAGCCGCACGCGTCAGGTGACGGATCAATATCTGCGCCTGCGCCGCGAGCACCGCGCCATCGCCGCGCTGCTGAAAAAGCTGCCCCCGGAGCTTCAGAACGATCCCGACGCGCTGAGGCTGCGCCAGTGCCTGGATCGCGGATCGGTCAACATCGTCCACCTGATCTACCGCAGCCGCGCCTGGGAAAGCGGCGCGCGCGACTTCGAATTTTCCCGCTCGACCATGCTCGACCATTGGTCGCAAGGGCGCGACGCGGTGCAGGAAGTCATGCACAAGGGCGACCTGATCGCCCGCAACATATTGAACGGGAAAAGCGCCACATTCGACCTCGACGCGCCCGATCACCTCAAGGAGAAGAACGCATGACCAAGTCTCTGGCCGGAAAGACCGCATTGATCACGGGATCCACCTCCGGCATTGGCCTTGCCTATGCGAAGGCGCTGGCGGCGGAGGGCGCGAACATCGTCATCAACGGCTTTGGCGACGCGCAGGCGATCGAGCAGGAGCGGCAGGCGCTGGAGCAGGCGAGCGGAGCCAGGGCGCTCTACAGCGGTCATGACCTGACCAAGCCCGCCGAGATCGAGGCGATGATGAAGGAAGCCGCCGATGCCTTTGGCGGGGTCGACATCCTGATCAACAATGCGGGCATGCAATATGTCTCTCCGATCGAAGAATTTCCGGTCGAAAAATGGGACCTGATCATCGCGCTCAACCTGACCAGTGCTTTCCACACGTCGCGTCTGGCCGTGCCCTATATGAAGTCGAAAAAGTGGGGCCGCATCATCCAGACGGCCAGCGCCCATTCGCTGACCGCGTCCCCGTTCAAGAGCGCCTATGTGACGGCCAAGCATGGCCTAGCGGGCCTTACCAAGACGCTGGCGCTGGAACTCGCGACCTTCGGCGTCACCGCAAATTGCATTTCGCCCGGCTATGTCTGGACCCCGCTGGTGGAAAACCAGATCCCCGACACGATGAAGGCGCGGAACATGACGCGCGAGCAGGTGATGAACGACGTCCTGCTTGCCGGACAGCCGACGAAACAGTTCGTCACCGTGGAGCAGGTCGCCGCCATGGCGCTGTTCCTGTGCAGCGACGCAGCGGCCAATATCACCGGCGCGAACATGAGCATCGATGGCGGCTGGACCGCGCAATAGCCGCGCGTCGAACATCCTCTTCGGCGCCGCAGCATCCCTGCTCCGGCGCCGCCAGCCGCGCTAAATTATTGTGATAAATTTGTCACGCGCGGAAGCATTTGTTTTCCGGGCGGGAAACCAACCTTCCCTCGTGCAGTTTTCCTCCCCGACGGGTTTGATCATCAAAACTGCTTAAAGGGAGTAATCCATGAAGAAATTTCTTTTCGCAGCCGCGCTGGCGGCAGCGCTGCCTTCGGCGGCTTTCGCTCAGGAAGAAACCGCACCTGACGGCACGCCCGCTTTCGGCGTCGAACCCTATGTCGGCGTGCTTGGCGGCTGGCACAGCTTCGACCGTGGATCGGAATTCGGCAGCGTTCCCGGCGAAACCGTGATGAGCGGCGCGATCCTCAGCGGCGTCGCGGGCATCAACGTGCCGCTCGGCCCCGTCTTCGTCGGCGTGGAAGGCAATGCGACCAAGGGCTGGGCTGACATCGATTGGGAATATGGCGTGAAGGGCCGCTTCGGCGCCCGCGCCGGTGACAGCGGCATGATCTTCGCATCGGCGGGTTATCAGTGGGTCAATGGCAAGCAGGGCTGGCCGAACCGCAAGGATTGGATGTACGGCGTCGGCGTTGAAGTCGGCCCGAAGGACATCGGCCTGGGCGGCATCACCGGCAACAGCGGCATTCGCCTGCGTTTCCAGACCGAAACCTATGATTTCGACAGCTTCCGCCCGACCGCGGGTGTGATCTTCCACTTCTGATCCATCCCATAGCGATCAGAGGAAGGCGTCCGTCTCATGACGGGCGCCTTTTCCTTTGCGGGCGCTTCCGGCATTTGCATTATGCTGGCCGGGCCTGTTGCGCTCCTGCGCCGCTTCATCGCGCAGGCGTTGCCGCCCCCCTTCCAAGTCGATGCCAAACAGCTATGCTCGCCATCGAAACGGGAGCTTCATCATCATGCGTCATGCCTTGGCGGCTCTGGTGGCCGCGTCCAGCCTTTCATCACCGTCGCACGCGCAGACGCCGCCCGCGCCCCCCGCTGCTCCTGCCCCGCCTAACGAGATCGCAGCCGCCATCGCCAGGGACATGGACGGGCTGATGTCGCTCTATCGCGACCTTCACGCCAATCCCGAACTGTCGGAACAGGAAAGCGCCACCGCCGCCAAGCTCGCGCGCAGGCTGAAGGCGATGAAGTTCGACGTGACGGAAAAGGTAGGCGGCACGGGCGTCGTCGCGGTGATGAAGAATGGCGGCGGGCCGGTATTGCTGATCCGCGCGGACATGGACGCCCTGCCGGTGACGGAACAGACCGGCCTGCCCTTCGCCTCCAAGGTGAGGACGAAGACGACCGATGGCGTGGAGACGGGCGTCATGCACGCCTGCGGCCATGACACGCACATGACCGCCTTCATCGAAACGGCGCGCCTGCTTTCCTCCATGAAGGACAGGTGGAAGGGCACTTTGGTGATGATCCTGCAACCGGCGGAGGAAGTCGGCCGGGGCGCGCGGCTGATGCTGGAGGACGGGCTGTACACGCGCTTCCCCCGCCCGACCCATGCGCTGGCCTTTCACGACGCGGCCAATCTGGAGGCGGGCAAGATCGGCTACACGCCGGGCTATGCGCTCGCCAATGTCGACAGCGTGGACATAGTGGTGCGGGGAACCGGCGGGCACGGCGCCTATCCCCAGACCGCGCGCGACCCCATCGTGCTGGGCGCGCGGATCGTCTCCTCCCTCCAGACGCTGGTCAGCCGGGAACAGGACCCGCTCGACCCGGCGGTGGTGACGGTCGGCAGCTTCATCGGCGGGGCGAAGCACAACATCATCCCGGACGAAGCGAAGCTGCTGCTCACGGTGCGCAGCTATTCGGACGAGACCCGCGAAAAGCTGATCCGGGGCATAGAGCGGATCGCGCGCGGCGAAGCGATCGCGGCGGGCATCCCCGAAGACCGCATGCCGGTGGTGAGCGTGAAGGATGAGTTCACTCCCGCCGCCTACAATCCGCCCGCCTTCGCCAACCAGATGGCCGACAGGCTGAAGGCGCATTTCCCCGGCGGCGATGTCATGGAGGTCAAGCCGTCGATGGGCGGCGAGGATTTCGGCCGCTATTATCGCGCGGACAAGAGCATCAACAGCTTCATCTTCTGGGTGGGCGGGGTGCCCGCGGAACAGATGGCGAAGGCGGCGGCGGGCCAGGCGAGCCTCCCTTCGCTCCACAGCCCCTTCTGGGCCCCGCAAGCCGACAAGGTCATCGCCACCGCCAGCGAGGCGATGACCGTGCTGGCGCTCGACATATTGAAGAGGGACTGACCGGAAGGCGGGCTGGCGGGACGGCGGCCCTCCTCCACCCTTCGGCTGACCCTGGACTTTGGTTCATCACCCTCTTTAGCAAGCGGGAGAAGTGATGAGGTGATCTACTCTGTGCGCTTCGCAAGGAGGTGATGACCATGGAAGACAAGCCGATTTCCGCCGCCGAAGACAGACGCAGCTTCCTCAAGACCTGCGGCAGGTTCGCTGCGACGGTTCCTCCTGCGATGACGATCCTGGTGTCCACCTCGCTCACGTCCGAAGCGATCGCGCAGTCGGCTGGCGGCGGAGGTGGCGGCGGCACAAAGGATAGCGGCGTCAAGACCGGCGCGGACTCCGGCGTGAAAAGCGGGAAGGATATAGGCGTGAAGCAGCCTGAGCCCGTGCGCGATCATCCTGAAAGGAACAAGGGCAACTGACCGGAGCGTCCGGTTCCTTCCCCGACAGGCGCGGGCCAGCGGCCTATCCGGGACGATGCCCCTTGCGCCATTTGGTGAGCAGGTGCCGCGCCAGCATCAGCGGCGGCATCCGCAGCCAGTGGGACCGGATATAGAAGGCCGAGCGCAGCAGCTTCCGGCTTTCCCGTCCCCAGCCGTCACGCGCGAGCAGGCGGCGCAGGACAATGCGGTCCCAGAGGGTCAGCCGCGCCTTGCCCGTGCCATACAGCGCATCCGCCAGCCGCTGCGCCTGCCGCACATGCGGCGCGATGCCGTGCCGCCGCGCGCGCGCATCCAGCTTGCGCAGGTCGGCATCGGCCAGCAGGCAGTGAATGTCCCAGAGATTGCGCAGCCCGCCCGCAAGGTCGCCATCGGCAAGCATGTGGGCGGCGGCGTGGCAGACCCGGTCCTCCGGCGAGAGAATATATAACTTTCCGGTAATGGGAACGGCGGCGGCCAGCATCGCGTCCGCATCAGGCTTCTGCCGCGCGGTCAACGGCAATATGGTGTGATGCACATCGATCATGCGGTCGCGATCGCGGTGGATCAGCGGCGGCAGTTCGTGCATCCATTGGCGGTAATAGGCGTCGTCATAAGGGTCCTGCTTGACCCATTCCCAGCCCGCCGCGATGAGGCGCTGCTCCACATCCGCCATGGCCCCGCGCGGGACCAATATGTCAAGGTCGCCGATGAAGCGCCCCTCCCCCGCCGTCAGTCCGGCGGCGGCATAGGCCGTGCCCTTGAGGAGGACCACCGGGCCGTCCCAATCCGCAAGCGCCGCCGCTGCCCGGTCCGCTTCCCACAGCGCCTGCCGGGTTTCGCGTTCCGCCTCCCTGCGCGCGTCGGCCCAGATCCGGCGCACCGGCTCCGGCACGGGGCCATCGCCAATGCGCAGCGCCAGCGTGCCGATCAGCCTTTCCGCCCGTGCCGCCGCGATAAGGGCGTTCCACCCCGCCCCGTCCAGCGCCGCGACAGCGGCCGGTTGCCGCAAGGCCTGCACCAGCAGCGCGGCGCTCATGCCCGCTCCGCCCATAATTGCTCGACCATGGCGATCGCCTGTTCGCCCGATGGAAAGTCGATCGCGTGGGCGGGAACATTCTGGACGAAGAGGGTCAGCGCGCGAAATCCCGCTTCCCCCAGCGCGACATAGTTGGTCGATGCCTGGGTGAGGCGCATGAAGACCTCCGCCTGTCCCACCGGCCGGATGTCGGCGTCTCCGCCAAAGCGGGGGAACAGCAGCAAGGCCGGTTGCCCGCCCGCCTCCATGCGATCGATCGCGGTGGAGCGCGGCACGAGATGGCGGATGTCCCCCTTCGCAGTGCCAGCCAGCAAGGGCCCCATCCGCTGTTCCGGCACGTCCGCCGCCAGCACGCCGATCGCGCTATTTTTGAGCGACACGAGCCGGGGGAAGGGAAATATCCACCCGCTTTCTAGGTCCAGCAGCGCGAATTCGTCGCCCATCAGCCGCCAGCCCCGCTCGCCAAGCTGCGCGGCCAGGGTGGACTTGCCCGAACCGGACTCGCCCGTCATCACCAGCACGCGCCCGTCCTTCTCGACGCTGGAGGCGTGGAGCAGAAGGTGCCGCCGCCAGCCCAGCGCCATTTGCAGGTTCATGCCCATTTCCGCCGCGAGCAGACCATGCGCCAGGCTCATCGGCGCGGCTTCGGCAAGGCCATGATCGCCGGTGATGAAGATCGAGGGACGCAGCCAGCGGCGCAACGGGCTTACAGGCTCCAGCCGCACGCTGAAATCCGCTATCGCGCCGGGCAAAATGGGATAGGCGGCATAGAGGCTGGCAAGCCGGTCGATCGGATCGCGCCAGGCCGACCCGACCCGGAAGACCGCCGGTCCGATCCCGATGGTGATATGATGCTTCACAGGCCGCGCACCAGCCCCAGCCCGGCCAGTTCCGCCAGATGCGCGCCGATGAGGGCGACCGCTTCGGCGGCATCGCCCAATTCGTAGCGCTGGCTCATGTGGCGGTGGATGTCCGCAGGGGAAGCGGGACGCGTTTCGTCCAGAGCGTCCAATATCTCCGGCACGGGGCTGATCACCATATGGGTCTGGCCCGACGCGCGATGGTAGAGCAGCGTCATGCCGTCCAGCGCGCAAGCCGCGATCGCATCGCGTTCCAATCGGCAATAGCGGCTTAATCTGGTCACAACCCTGCTTCCTGCCGGTGGTCCTTCGCCACCGCTTTACAGCAGAGGAGTAATCAGGTGCCTAACGCGGCATTTGCAAGGAAGCGAAACAGGTAAAGCCGCTCGTCCCGGACTGAAGGCGGCGGATATAGTTCAGATAGGCCTGATTCTGCTCATAGCTCGTTCCCGGCAGCGGCCGTCCGCGCAGGGCCTGCTTCACCTGTTCCCCGGTGAAGCTGCGCCCAGTGCCGGGGAAAGCGCCCGGCGTGCCAGCGGGCACCACCTGTCCGCTGGGGGCGATATAATTGCCCGCCCGCCCCTGATCCGGGACGTTGATGGTGCAGTTGAGGACCGAGGCGGCCGTGTTGGCGAGGGCCGGACGGATGGAAACGATGGCCGAAGCCGCCACCGCGCCGCCCATCAGCAACTGACGGCGGGAGGACACGGCAAGGCTGGTTGCTTCCTCTTCATCCGCCTTTGCGGCCTGTCCGGGCAGTTGCTCGCTCATACCATAATGATCCGCTATCGCGCTTGCCAAAGCGTAAAGATTGCTCGCTATTGGCCAGCCATCGCAGCAAGTGCGCTGAAAATCCAGCTTGGTAACCATGAATCGACTGACCATCTCCCAGATCATCGCCTCTCTCGCCGTGCTGCTGGCCACGGGCAGCGCCTTGATGCTGGGCGCAGCGCCGCTGGCGGTCGCCTTGCCGGTGCTGGCAGGCGTGGCGGTGCTGCTGATCACCTCTCAGGGCGCGGAGCCCGGAACGGAGGCACCCGCCGCCCCTGCCGAGCCGCCCATACCCGACCTTGCCGCCCATCCCGACTTCACAAGCCTGCTGGAGGGCATTTCCGACCCGCTGCTGCTGATCGAGAAAGGCCGCATCCTGCGGGCGAACCGTGCAGCGCAGCGCCTGCTGGGGACTCATATCGAGGGGGAGGATGCGCGCATCGCCATCCGCCATCCGGCTGCGGCGGAACGGCTGGCGAATCAGGCCCCGATGGCGGAGCCCGCGATGGTCGAACTGGTGGGGCTGGGCACGCGCGAGCAGCGCTGGCAGATGCGGATCGCGCCGCTGGGCGATCCCGCGCAGGTGCGGCGGCTGGTCCACCTTGCCGACCATAGCGGCGCTTATGCGGCGGAGCGGATGCGGGTGGATTTCGTCGCCAACGCCAGCCACGAACTGCGCACGCCGCTGGCGGGCATATTGGGCTTTATCGAGACGCTCGCCGATCCCGATCTTGGCCGCGACACCGAAACGCGCCAGCGCTTCCTGAAGATCATGGAGGGCGAAGCGCGGCGGATGCAGCGGTTGATCGAGGATCTTCTGTCGCTGTCGCGGATCGAGGCGGAGAAATATCGCGCCCCGGTCAGCGAGGTCGACCTGTCCGAACTGGTGGCCGAAACAGTGAGCGTCTTCCGCGCCAGCCATGACGAGCGGGGCCGCGACGTGGAAATGGACATCGCGCCGGGCCTTCCCGCCGTGCAGGGCGACCGGGCACAGTTATCGCAGCTGCTCCACAACCTTATCGGCAATTCGGTGAAATATGGCCGCCCCGGCACGCCGATTCGCGTGAGCCTGGGCGAAGGGCCAAGCGGCATGTCGCGCATCTGCGTGGCCGACGAGGGGGAAGGCATCGGCCCCGATCACCTGCCCCGCCTGACCGAACGATTCTACCGCGTCGATTCGGGGCGCAGCAGGGCCATGGGGGGCACCGGCCTTGGCCTCGCCATCGTGAAGCATATCGTCGAACGCCACCGGGGAAGGCTGGATATCAGCAGCGTGCTGGGCAAGGGCACCACCGTTTCCATCCTGCTGCCGCGCAGCACCGAAGGCGACAAGGCCGCGTGGCGGCACGGCTGAAATCAAGCGATTGAAATGACGTGCAGGAGGCGATGTCATAAAAATGCAATTGGATTGTCACAAAGGCGCGACGTAGCGCGGTTAAGGCGCGTTCCCATGAGGGGGGCGGCGACTGCGATCGCGGCCATAATGATGGAGATTTCCCGTGAAGCATTTCGCCTTGTTCGCCGCGACGGCTGCGGCTGCATTCACTCTCACCGGCTGCGGCGACCAGGGTGCGGGCGGCGGCGCTGGCGGCACGCGCGACCAGATTCGCGCCGTTGGTTCATCGACCGTCTATCCCTTCGCCACGGCGGCGGCTGAACTGTTCGTGCAGGGCAATCCGGGCATGAAGTCGCCAATCATCGAATCGACCGGCACTGGCGGCGGCATGAAGCTGTTCTGCGCTGGCGTGGGCGCGCAGCACCCCGACATCGCCAACGCGTCGCGCCGCATGAAGAAGTCGGAATTCGACGATTGCCAGAAGAATGGCGTCAAGGACATCATCGAAGTCCAGATTGGCGTGGACGGCCTGGCCTTCGCCGAATCCAAAAAGGGTCCCGGCCTCAAGCTGACGCCCAAGATCGTCTATGAGGCGCTGGCCGCCAATCCCTATGGCAAGGGACCGAACAAGACCCAGAACTGGAAGGATGTGGACCCCAGCCTGCCCGCCACCCCGATCAGCGTCTTCGGCCCGCCATCAACCAGCGGCACCCGCGACTCGCTCGCCGAGCTGATCCTGACCAAGGGCTGCGAGAGCGATCCGGCGATGAAGGCGCTCAAGGACAAGGATGAGGACGAGTTCAAGGCGACGTGCACCCGCGTCCGCGAAGACGGCAAATATGTCGACTCGGGCGAAAACGACAATCTGATCGTGCAGAAGCTGGGCGCGAACCCGCAGGCCGTCGGCGTGTTCGGCTTCAGCTTCCTTGAAGAAAATAAGGACACGTTGAAGGACGTGCCGGTCAACGGCATCGAAGCGACCTACGAAACCGTTTCCACCGGCCAATATCCCGGCGCGCGTCCGCTCTATCTTTACATCAAGAAAGCGCACATGACGGCCATCCCCGGCCTTCAGGCCTATCTCAACACCTTCGTCGCGAACTGGGCCCCGAACGGCGCCCTGACCAAGCGCGGCATGGTCGCCGCGCCTGAGGATGTCCGCAAGGCGAACGCCGAAGCGGTCAAATCGCTGGCCGTGCTTGACGGTTCGAAGCTGAAATAAGCGAAGACGATGACAGGTCCTGCAATCCTCCTGCTGCTGGCCGGGCTTGGCGCGATCGCCTGGGTCAGCGCCCGCGCCCGCGCGCTGCGGCTGCAATCCACGGCGCGGGCGTCGGGACGGCGCGACGCGGTGCACAGCCTTCCGGGCTATCATGGCTGGTATGTCGCGCTGTGGACGCTCATTCCGGCGGCCATCTTCCTTGCCGTCTGGTCGAATGTCGCGCCGGGCCTCGTGACGCAGGATGTGCTGCAAAGCCCGGCGGCGCAGGACCTGCCCGCCGACGCCTTTTCGCGCTCCGCCGTGCTGGCAGAAGCCCGCGCGATTGCGACCGGGCGTCAGGCGGGCGCGTTCAACCCTCTCTCGCAGGGCCTTGTCGAACCCTACCGGCAGGCGAGCGACAAGTTCGGCTATGCCGGGGCGGCGCTGGCGATCGTCCTCGCCTTTGCTGGGGGCGCTTACGCCTTTACCCGCGTTCGCCCCGATTTCCGGGCGCGCACGCGGGTCGAGCGGCTGGTGATGGCGGCGTTGCTGATCGCCTCTCTGCTGGCGATCGTCACGACGCTGGGGATCGTGGTGTCGCTATTGTGGGAAAGCTTCCGCTTCTTTTCGATGGTGAGCCCCGTCGATTTCCTGTTCGGCACGAAATGGAGCCCCCAATCCGCGGCGCTCGGCTATGGCAATGACGATGCGTTCGGGGCGGTGCCGCTTTTCTGGGGCACCATCTTCATCGGCGCGATCATCGCCATGGTCGTCGCCATCCCCCTGGGGCTGATGAGCGCCGTCTATCTGACCCAATATGCCCGGCCCGCCGTCCGCAGGTGGATGAAGCCGATGCTTGAGGTGCTGGCGGGCGTTCCAACGGTGGTCTACGGCTATTTCGCCGCGCTCACCATCGCGCCCGCGCTGCGCGACTTCGCCGTTGCGATCGGCATTCATGGCGCATCGTCGGAAAGCGCGCTGGCGGCTGGTCTGGTCATGGGCGTGATGATCATCCCGTTCGTTTCCTCCATGGCCGACGACAGCATCGCCGCCGTGCCGCAATCGATGCGAGACGGCAGCCTGGCCATGGGCGCGACCACCAGCGAGACGATCCGCAAGGTGCTGATCCCCGCCGCCCTGCCGGGCGTGGTCGGCGGCGTGCTGCTGGCGGTGAGCCGCGCGATCGGCGAAACGATGATCGTGGTGATGGCTGCTGGCCTTGCCGCCAACCTCACCCTGAACCCGTTCGCCAGCGTGACGACCGTGACGACGCAGATCGTGCAGCTTTTGACCGGCGACCAGGAATTCGACAGCGCCAAGACGCTGGCGGCATTCGCCCTGGGCCTCGTCCTGTTCGTGGTGACGCTGCTGCTCAACATCGTGGCCCTGCGGGTCGTGAAGAAATATCGCGAGGCCTACGAATGAGCCTGTCCTTACCTACGCCGTTCATCCTGAGTCCGAACGGGAAAGCGCTATGACCGCAAAACGCCTCCCCACCGACTGGCAGTCGGACGCCATGCGCAGGCGGATCGCGCGGCGCTATGCGTCGGAGCGCCGGTTCAAGGCCGCGGGCCTGCTCGCGGTGCTGCTGTCCGCCGCTTTCCTCGCCTTCCTGCTGTTCAGCATGCTGGGCAACGGCCTCAACGGCTTCACGCGCACGGAGATCGCGGTGAAGACCGACTTCCCTGCCTCCCCCATCCTGCTGGACCCCGCCGCGATCACTGATCAGGCGCTCGCCAACGCCAACCTGCCGATGGTGACGGGCGAAGTCGTGAAGAAGGCGCTCGGCCCCGATGCCGAAGAATGGGTGTCCCCCACCGCCTGGACCGTGCTGCGCGACGCGATCAAGGCTGATCCCGAAATCCTTGGGCGGACGGAAACGCTGCGCCTGCCCGCCTCCACCGCGATCGACCTTGCCGCCAAGAGCGATGGCGCGCCCGAAGCCGAAGCGGCCGTCGATCGCCTGAAAAAGGCGGGCCTGCTGTCGACCGGCTTCAACACTGGCTTCCTGACGGGCAGCGACGGCACCGATCCGACGCAGGTCGGCATCTGGGGCGCGTTCAAGGGATCGTTGCTCACGATGCTGGTGACGCTGGTGCTGAGCTTCCCCATCGGCGTTGCGACCGCCGTCTATCTGGAGGAATATGCGCGCAAGAACTGGCTGACCGACATCATCGAAGTGTCGATCAACAATCTGGCGGCCGTCCCCTCCATCATCTTCGGTCTGCTGGGGCTTTCGATCTTCCTCAACTTCCTGCACCTGCCGCGCTCGGCCGCGCTCGTCGGGGGCATGACGCTGGCGCTGATGACCATGCCGGTCATCGTCATAGCGGGCCGCAACGCCATCAAGTCGGTGCCGCCGAGCATCCGCGACGCCGCGCTCGGCATCGGGGCCAGCCCCGTGCAGGTGGTGTTCCACCATGTCCTGCCGCTCGCTTTGCCCGGCATCCTCACCGGCACGATCATCGGCATGGCCCGCGCCCTGGGCGAAACCGCGCCGCTGCTGATGATCGGCATGCGCGCCTTCATCGCCACGCCGCCGGGCGGGATCACCGATCCCGCAACGGTGCTGCCGGTGCAGATCTTCCTCTGGTCGGACGAAGTCTCCAAGGGCTTCGTCGAAAAGACATCCGCCGCCATCATCGTCCTGCTGATCTTCCTGCTCGCGATGAACGGCCTCGCCATCTACCTGCGCAACAAGTTTGAAAAACGGTGGTAACGATGATGCACGAACCGCAAACCCTGGTGCCAGCCACCGAAACCAAGATGACCGCGCGCGACGTGAAGGTCTTTTACGGCGAAAAGCAGGCGATCAAGGGCGTCTCCATCGACGTCGACATGGACAATGTCACGGCCTTCATCGGCCCGTCGGGCTGCGGCAAGTCGACCTTCCTGCGCACGCTCAACCGCATGAACGACACGGTGGCGAGCGCGCGGGTCGAAGGCACGATCACGCTGGACGGCGAGGATATCTACGCCCCCAGCATGGACGTGGTGCAGCTGCGCGCGCGGGTCGGCATGGTGTTCCAGAAACCCAACCCCTTCCCCAAGTCGATCTACGAGAATATCGCCTACGGGCCGCGCATCCACGGCCTTGCCAGCAGCAAGGCGGACCTTGACGTCATCGTCGAAAAGTCGCTGCGCCGCGCTGGCCTGTGGGAGGAAGTGAAGGACCGCCTGAACGACAGCGGCACCGCCCTGTCGGGTGGTCAGCAGCAGCGCCTGTGCATCGGCCGCGCCATTGCCGTCGAACCCGAAGTCATATTAATGGACGAGCCCTGCTCGGCCCTGGACCCGATCGCCACGGCCAAGATCGAGGAGTTGATCCACGAACTGCGCGGCCGCTACGCCATCGTCATCGTCACCCACAATATGCAGCAGGCCGCGCGCGTGTCGCAGCGCACCGCTTTCTTCCACCTGGGCGAACTGGTCGAATATGGCGTGACGTCTGACATCTTCACCAATCCGCGGCAGGAGCGGACCAAGGATTATATCACCGGCCGCTACGGCTGAGCCGGCGAACGAAACACCCGGCATCGGCCTGCAAGAAACGATGCCAGCGGAGAGACGAGACATGGCAGAACATACGATCAAGGCCTTTGACGAGGAAATGGACAAGCTGCGCGGCCTGATCGCCGAAATGGGCGGGCGCGCGGAATCGGCGATCGAAAACGCGATGCTGGCGCTGCAACGCCATGACAAGGCGCTGGCGGCGGAAGTCGTGACCGGCGACAAGCGCATCGACGCGATCGAGGCGGAGGTCGAGAAACTGGCGATCGAGATCATCGCCCTGCGCGCGCCCATGGCCAACGACCTGCGCGACGTGATCGCGGCGCTGAAGATCGTCGGCGTGGTCGAACGCATCGGCGACTATGCCAAGAATATCGCCAAGCGCGTGCCGCTGGTCGCGTCCAACCAGCGCACGCAGGAGCCGATCGCGCTTCTTCCTTCGATGGGCCAGGTCGCGGGCGAGATGGTGCATGACGCGCTGAACGCCTTCGCCGCGCGCGATGCGGACCTGGCCGTGGCGGTATGCAAGCGCGATACGGTGGTCGACGATTTCTACAACAGCGTGTTCCGCACGCTCGTCACCTTCATGGTCGAAAATCCAAAGACGATCAGCGAATGCGCGCATCTGCTGTTCATCGCCAAGAATATCGAGCGGATCGGCGACCATGCCACCAACGTCGCCGAGATGGTCTATTATGCCGCCACCGGCCAGACCCTGCCGGAGCGCGAGCGCGGCGGCACCCAGCCCCTGGAGGACTGAATATGGCGAGAGCCAAGATGCTTCTGGTCGAAGATGACGCGGCGCTCGCAGAACTTCTCATCTGGCATTTCAAGCGTGAAGATTTCGAAGTCGCCCACACCGTCGATGGTGAGGAAGCGCTGATCCTGGCGCAGGAAAATGTGCCTGACATCGTTCTGCTCGACTGGATGGTCGAAAGCCTGTCGGGGATCGAGGTCTGCCGCCGCCTGCGCCGCATGAACGGCACGGCCAATGTGCCCATCATCATGCTGACGGCGCGCGGGGAGGAAGAAGATCGCGTGCGCGGGCTGGAAACGGGCGCGGACGATTATGTGACCAAGCCCTTTTCCCCCCGCGAACTGGTCGCCCGCGTCGGCGCGGTGCTGCGCCGCGTCCGCCCTGCGCTGGCGGGCGAGACGCTGACCTTCGCCGATGTCGAGATGGACACGGTCGGCCACAAGGTCCGCCGTGGCGGCCAGGTGATCCCGCTCGGCCCCACCGAATTCCGGCTGCTCAAGCATTTCCTGGAGCATCCGGGCTGGGTGTTTTCGCGCGAGCGGCTGCTCGACAGCGTCTGGGGACAGGATAGCGACATCGAACTGCGCACCGTCGACGTGCATATCCGCCGCCTGCGCAAGGCAATCAACGCGGACGGGAAATATCGCGACATCATCCGCACGGTCCGGTCTGCCGGATATGCGCTGGACACGGACGGGGTGGGCTGAGCCGGAATGGCCTCCGGCTGAGCCAAAGGAACGCAAAAGGAAGGTTTGCAGCTACTCGAATCCTCCCCATGGCGCATGGGGAGGATTTTAAGCGCGGCCAATAATCGTGAGCAGAGCGCACGGCTCATAGCTCATAAGCAAAGACGCCCCAGCTTTTCAGCCGGAGCGCCTTCCTTGACACTTCAATCCAGCGTTCAGGCCGCCTTGCGCGCCTTCACCAGCTTCTTCATCAGCATGTCGCGCTTGAGGCGTGAGAGATGATCGATGAACAGCACACCCTGCAAATGGTCCATCTCATGCTGGAGGCAGGTGGCGAGCAGCCCTTCCAGCTGCTCCTCATGGATGCGGCCGTCGCGGTCCATCCAGCTTGCCCGGATCGTCGCGGGGCGTTCCACCTCGGCATATTGGTCCGGCACCGACAGGCAGCCTTCATTATAGACCGACAGTTCCGCCGATCCTTCCAATATCTCAGGATTGATGAACACCATCGGCTTCTTGACCGCTGGCGCGCCCTCTTCATCCGATTCGGGTTCCTGCAAGTCGATCACCAGCACGCGCTTGGGCACGCCCACCTGGATCGCCGCAAGGCCGATGCCCGGCGCATCGTACATCGTTTCGAACATATCGTCGATCAGGCGTTGCAGATCGTCATCGATCGTCTCCACCGGAGACGAAATGGTACGCAGGCGCGGATCAGGCGCCTCAAGGATCGGAAGAATGGCCATGATGCTAAAATAGCCCTAATGCCGGGCTTTTTCAAGCGACCGGACGGCGCGCGCGCAACGCCTGCGCCAGCGTGCCTTCGTCCAGATAGTCGAGTTCGCCGCCTACTGGGACGCCATGCGCAAGCTGCGTCAGGCGCACCGGGAAGCGCTCCAGCCGCTCGGCCAGATAATGCGCCGTGGTCTGCCCCTCCAGCGTGGCGTTCATCGCCAGCACTACTTCATCGATGCCGCCCGCCTCGACCCGCGCGATCAGCGTGTCGATGGAAAGATCCTCCGGCCGCACCCCTTCCAGCGCCGACAATCGCCCGCCCAGCACATGGAAGCGGCCGGGGAAGAGGCGCGACTTGTCGAGTGCCCACAGGTCGGCCACATCCTCCACCACGCACAGCGCCCGCGCGTCGCGGCGCGGATCGGCGCAGATGCCGCAAGGGTCGACCGTGTCGACATTTCCGCATATATGACAGGTGACGAGCCGGTCGTTCACCGCATCAAGTGCGCGCAGCAGCGGTTCCAGCGCGCTTTCCCGCTTCTTGAGCAGGTGCAGGACGGCGCGCCGCGCCGAACGCGGGCCAAGGCCGGGCAGACGGGACAGCGCCTGCGTCAACGCATCGATCTCGGGAGAAGCCATGGAACCGAGATAGGGGCTTGCAAGTCCGGGGTCAAAAGAGTTGAGAGGCCGCCATGCGCATCATCTACATGGGAACCCCCGATTTCGCCGTCCCCGCGCTCGTCGCGCTGGCCAAAGCCGGGCATGAGGTCGCGGCGGTCTACAGCCAGCCGCCCCGTCCGGCAGGGCGCGGCAAGGCGCTGCGCCCCTCACCCGTGCAAAGCCAGGCCGAGGAAATGGGCATAGAGGTGCGCACGCCGGTTTCGCTCAAGGATGCGGAGGTGCAGGCCGCCTTCGCCGCGCTGAACGCAGACGTGGCGGTGGTCGCCGCCTACGGCCTGATCCTGCCGCGCGCCATATTGGAGGCGCCCCGCTTCGGCTGCCTCAACATTCATGCCTCGCTGCTCCCCCGCTGGCGCGGCGCCGCGCCGATCCAGCGCGCGATCCTGTCGGGCGATAATGTCACCGGCGTCACCATCATGGACATGGAAGCGGGACTCGACACCGGGCCCATGCGCGCCAAGCATGTGACCCCGATCGAGGACAAGACGGCAGGCGCGCTGACCGGGGAACTGGCGCAGGCCGGAGCGGAATTGATGGTGGAGGTGCTGGACGACCTGCCTGCTCACCCGCCCGTGCCCCAGCCAGAGGACGGCGTCACCTACGCCGCCAAGATCGACAAGAGCGAGGCGCGGATCGACTTCACGCGCGACGCGCATCAGGTCGAACGGCAAATCCGCGCCTTCAATCCCTTTCCCGGCGCCTTCTTCGAATATCGCGGCGAACGCTTCCGCATCCTGGCCGCCCATGTCGAGGAGCATGGCGGCCCGAGCGGCGAACTGCTGGACAACAGCCTGCTCATCGGCTGCGGCCATGGTTCGATCCGCCCCGCCCTTATCCAGCGCGCGGGCAAGGGGGCCATGCCGCCGGGCGAACTGCTTCGCGGCTACGACATGCCCGCAGGCACCCGCGTCGATGGTTGAAGCCGTTCACCGTCCGTTTCGAGCGAGGCCGGAGAGCGCTTCTCGACACGCTCGAAGCGAACGGAAGTGACCGCATGACCCGCTTCGCCTTCACCGTCGAATTTGACGGCCGCCCCTTCATGGGCTGGCAGAGGCAGGCGCATGGGCCGAGCGTGCAGCAGGCGCTGGAAGACGCGATCCACGCCATCACCGGCGAACAGGCGGTGATCCACGCGGCTGGCCGCACCGATGCGGGCGTCCACGGCCTCGCCATGCGCGCCCATGCGGACATTGAAAAGCCGATCACGCCCTTTCGCCTGATGGAAGCGATGAATGCGCGGCTGCGGCCCCAGCCCGTCGCCATAATGGGCTGCGAGATCGTGCCTGGTGACTGGCATGCGCGCTTTTCCTGCACCGGCCGCTCCTATGTCTATCGCATCGCCAACCGGCGAGCGCCGCTGACCTTCGAAAGCGGGCTCGTCTGGCGCGTCATCCAGCCGCTGGATGCCGCCGCGATGCAGGAGGCCGCGCAACTGCTGGTGGGACGGCATGACTTCACCACCTTCCGATCGGCGCATTGCCAGGCGGAGAGCCCGCTAAAGTCGCTCGACCGCCTCGACGTGGAACGCGACGGCGACCGCATCGCCATCCATGCGGAAGCGCGCTCCTTCCTCCATCATCAGGTCCGCTCGATGGCCGGCTGCCTCGCCCTGGTGGGCATGGGCCGCTGGACCGTAGAGGACATGCGTGCCGCGCGCGACGCAAAGGATCGCGCAGCGCTGGGGCTTAATGCTCCGCCGGATGGGTTGTATTTCGTGCGGGCGCGGTATCCCGGCTGACGTTCTTCCCTTACAGCCGCGTGCGGAACGGGGTGAAGTCCGTGCCTTCGTCATAGATGTCGAGCCCTTCGGCGCGCTTCAGGCTGTTCACGACCAGATAAGTGACCGGCGTCAGCACCGCTTCCCAACTGACCTTCAGCAGCCAGTTGGTGACCATCACGGTCAGCACCTGGGCATTGGTCCACTGGCCGTAGAAGGCGAGCGGGTAGAAAAGCAGGCTGTCCACCCCCTGCCCGACGATGGTGGAGCCGATGGTGCGCATCCACAGATGCTTGCCCTGCGTCAGCAGCTTCATCTTCGCCAGCACGAAGCTGTTGGCGAACTCGCCCGCCCAGAAGGCGGTCAGGGATGCAAAGACGATGCGCCATGTGCTGCCGAACACCGCTTCATAGGCTTTCTGGTCCGGCCATCCTTCCGCCGGGGGCAGCTTCACCACCACCCAGCTCATCAGCGCCATGAACAGCATCGCGCCGAACCCCGCCCAGACGCAGCGGCGCGCGCGGGCATAGCCGTAGACTTCGGTCAGCACGTCGCCCAGCACATAGCCCAGCGGGAAGAAAAGGATGCCAGCGCCAAAGGTGAAGCCGAACAGCGTCGACAGCTTCGCCGCGCCGATCAGGTTGGACAGCAGCAATATGGCGACAAAGGCGGCGATGAAGAAATCGAAATAGCGCATCGGCCGCTCAGCGAGCGCCTGCGCATCGATTTTCCGAACCCCCATATCCGCCATGGCCACTTGCATATCGGGCCGCAGCGCAAATGCAATGGCGCGCATGATTGCGCGCGGGCACAAGCCCCGCTATCGAAGCGCCGGTGCGGCCCCGTAGCTCAGCTGGATAGAGCATTCGCCTTCTAAGCGAATGGTCGCAGGTTCGAATCCTGCCGGGGTCGCCATCCACCTCCCGAAAACCGCAGAAATCAGCCATTATCTTGGCCTGAATTGGCAAACTTATCAACTGGTTTGCCACCGATGCCAATATTTTCCGCCATCCTTTCGAGCGCTTCGTCGGCCATCGCTTCCCGGTTCGCCTTTGCTGCGTAGTGGATAAACATGGCGTCGGAGCGATGGCCGGTGACTGCCCTCCCCTGCATTGTTGTGGCCCCGGATTCTGCGAGCCTCCGGGCCATTGCCTTGCGCAATCCGTGCGCGGTGCAGTGGTTCAATCCCGCCTGATCGCAGCGCTCCCGGAACCAGTTGCCGAAGCCTGCGGGCGTGAACGGCTTCCCTGTCTGCGTGACGAGATAGGTCAAATGTTGCGCCTCGATGGCGTCAAGCGCCTTCGCCAGCGGGTCCAATATCCTGATCACCGTATCGCTCTTGTTCTTGGCGTGGCGCAGTATGAGCTTGTCGCCTTTCCGGTGCTGGCGACCGATCTTCACCATGTCACCCCGGCGCAGGCTGGTATAGAGCAGCAATTCCTTCGCGAGCCGCTCACGGGTTCCAAGCGCCCACTTGGCATCATACTGCGCGATCTCTTCTTCGCTCCAGCAATGGAAGCCATCGCCATCGGTCTGGATTGCGTCGATCACGTCCACCGGGTTATCGCGGCGAAGTCCGAGCATGATGGCGTGCTTCATGATCTGGGCAAGAATCTTCCGTAGATTATTCGCGGCGTGAGGCGTGTCGGCCATCTCGCTCATCCACTTATCCACGTGGCGGGCTTCCAGGCGGTTTACCGGCTTATGCCCCTGCTTGGCGCGGAACCGTTCCAGAATATTGCGGCGCATCGCTCTGGTGCTTTCCTGCATCCGCGCCCAGCGCTTCGAACGGTAGTAGCTTTCTATTACGGCGTTGAACGTCCCGGCTGCGTGCTTCTCCTTCTTGACCGCGACAGCATTCTTTGCCCGGTCATATTCCTCCATGAACTCTGGCGAGCCGGGTTCGGCGCGGAAGAGATATTGAGGCAGGCCCTTCTTGCGGAAGCGGTAGCGGGTGCGGCCGCACTTATCCTTGAAGGGTGTTACATTGTCAGGCAGCCAGCGGCGGCGCATGTCAGTCCTCGTCAAATGGGTTCGGGCCGTCCGATTCGGCTACCGCGTCCCCAATGATGACTTCAATGCGGCGCTTCTCCAAATCCATCACAATGCGAGCGCGCTCAAAGCCGCCCGCCCTGACCGCCTTGGCCGCCCGATCCATGTCTGCCTGCGTGATGCGTGCAGGAGCAGTCATCCCCCTACCTCCCCTCTGTGTCGGAGAGGCGACTAGAGACGGGCGATGCCTCACGGCCCGCGCTGTCATCGCTTCGCGAAGGAGCCGCTTCGCTGTCTCCGCCCTTCGGGTTTCCATCGCTATCGCGGATATAGCGAAGGCACATGATGGCGATGGCCGCAATGTCGGACCACCCACAATCATTCCGCTCCAGTGGCGGCAGCACCTTCGATTGCGCTACCCACCGATCATACATCGCGTGGTTGACTGCGCTCGCCTCCTCGGTGCTCATTATTTCTGCACAGGCCCAAGGGCCGATGCGCGAGGGATCGAAGCCCGAAGGGCCAAGACCCGCAGGGGCTTGGTTCACGAGAGCCCGGTCCGGCAGGACGCGCCCATCCTCTAGGTTGCTATCCATTCTGCTTCTCCTGTTCCTGGAGGAAGGTGCGGGCGCGCTC
>NZ_JNAC01000067.1:0-101680 GCF_000722555.1 Sphingobium sp. DC-2
GCGGCGTGACTCAAACCAACCAGCCTCCGGCAAACCCGGCGCGGTTCAGTACCACCGACAAGGCTTGGTCATGCCTGTCAAGTTGGTCGAACCGTAATGGTACTGCTTCAATCAAGGTCGATGAAAGCGTCTATCGCGAGGCTCGTAGGGCATACTTCAACCAGCGGTAACCGCTATCGAGTGAATCTGGCGGTAAGCTGCCCGTCTCAAATCCACCCATCTCCGCCATGCCCCAGCTGAAGGAGGCTGATCGGCAATGCCCTGTATTTGGACAGCTTTCTGTCCAAATGCAGGGGCGCGAAAGGATGGAGCGCGCGCGTCATGGTCCGCGCATGGCGAACACCCAAGATCCCGAACAGCAGGTCGGCGAGGCGATCCAGTATGGCGTCATCGCATCGGTCGATTATGCGAATGCCACCTGCACCGTCACGCTGGGCGAACTGACCACGGGCGAACTGCCGTGGGTGGCCCAGCGCGCGGGCGCGGCGCGTATTTGGTCGCCGCCCTCTGTCGGGGAACAGTGCGTCGTCCTTTCCCCCGAAGGCGATCTGGAAAATGGGCTGGTTGTGGTCGGCCTCTATTCCGACGCCAACCCAGCGCCTTCCAACGATCCGGACGTCATCCAGATCAGTATGCCCGATGGCGCGTCGTTCAGTTACAATCATGCAACGCACGCCCTTGCCATAACGCTACCTGCAGGCGGCACGATGACCGTGGATGCACCCGGCGGGACAAAGTGGACCGGCAATCTCAACGTCGAAGGCAAGCTTACTGCCTCGGATGACGTCGTTGGCGGGGGCAAGAGCCTCAAGGGCCACAAGCATGGTGGCGTGCAGGCAGGCGCTGCCCAGACCGGAGCACCGGTCTGATGGCGGGCATGGCGCGATCTTCCGGGGCGGTGCTGGACGGCCTCGAACATATCAAGCAGTCGGTTGCGGATATTCTCTCGACGCCGATCGGCACGCGCGCGGGCCGCCGCGAATATGGCTCGCTGCTGCCGGAACTGATCGACCAGCCCATGACCCCGGCGAACATCCTGAGGGTCTATGCGGCGTCGGCTGTGGCTATCTCCCGGAACGAAGACCGGCTGCGCCTGCGCCGGGTCAGCCTCGCCGCCGGGCAGCGCCCCGGAGCGGCCACCATCATCATCGACGCGGAGCGGACCGACACCGCCGCCGCGAATGCCCGCACTCGCCTCGTCCTGCCTCTCTCTCTTTAGCCCAAGGAGCCTGTTATGCCCTTCAAGCATGGTATCACTGTTACCGAAATCGAGACCGGCGCTCGCACGCTGACCGCCGTCTCCACTGCCATCATCGGCTTGGTTGCCACGGCCTCCGACGCGGACGCCGACGTGTTCCCGCTCGACCGCCCCGCGCTGATCACAGACGTGGAGGCGGCAATCGGCGATGCGGGCGTGGATGGCACGCTGGCGAACGCCCTGCGCGCCATTGCCGACCAGACCCGCCCCGTCGTCGTCGTGGTTCGGGTCGAGGAAGGCGCGGATGCTGCCGAGACCGCCAGCAACGTCATCGGCACCACGGATGCCAACGGCCAGAAGACCGGCATGCAGGCGCTGCTGGCTGCGCAGGCGCAGCTGGGCGTCAAGCCGAAGATCCTCGGCACTCCCGGCCTCGAAACGCAGGCAGTTACCACGGCGCTGGCTGTGGTGGCGCAGAAGCTGCGCGGCTTCGCTTATGCCCGCGCGATCGGCGAGACGGTCGCAGCCGCCATCCTCTACCGCGCCAATTTCAGCGCGCGCGAACTGATGCTGCTGATGCCTGATTTCCTCGCCTGGGACACGGCCAGCAACGCCAACGTCACCAGCTATGCCGCTGCCCGTGCGATGGGCCTGCGCGCCCTGATCGACACGCAGACCGGCCCGCACAAGACGCTCTCGAACGTTGCCGTGCAGGGCGTCGTCGGCCTGACGAAGGATATCCATTGGGATATTGAGGATGCGGCCAGCGAAGCCGGGCTGCTCAACGCCAAGGAAGTGACAGCCCTTGTCCGCACGGACACCGGCTATCGCTTCTGGGGCAACCGCACCACGGCGGAGGCGGGAAGCCTGTTCGCCTTCGAAAGCACCGTCCGCGTCGCGCAGCTGCTGGCGGACACGATCGTCAGCGGCATGATGTGGGCGATCGACAAGCCCCTGACGCCTGCGCTGGCGAAGGACATCATCGAGACCATCAACGGCTTCTTCCGCCAGTTGAAGGCGCAGGGGATCATCCTCGGCGCAAATGCATGGTTTGATGAGGCGAACAACAGCACGGCCAGCCTCAAGGCGGGCAAGCTGCGCATCGACTATGACTACACCGTGCCGCCGCCGCTGGAAGATCTGGGCTTCAACCAGCGCATCACGGACAGCTATTTCGCCGACTTTGCGAGCCAGCTCGCCGAGACGGTCTGATCCAGCCCCCTTCATCCCTTCAATCATAGGAGCCAGCGATGGGACTGCCCCGCATCCTCAAGAACATGAATTTCTATAACGAAGGCTTCGCCTATGGCGGCGAGGCCAAGACCATCACGCTTCCCACCCTGACCCGCAAGATGGAGGAATATCGCGGCGGCGGCATGGGCGGGCCGGTCCAGATCGACATGGGCATGGAGGCCATGGAACTGACCGCCACCTTCGGCGGTTCGGTCCGCGACGTTTTGCGCCAGTGGGGCACCCCCACGGTGGACGGCGTCTATCTCCGCTTCTCCGGCTCCTACCAGACGGACGACAGCAGCGCGATCGATACGATCGAGGTCATCGTGCGCGGTCGCTTTTCCGAGATCGAAATGGGCGATCAGGAAGTCGGCGAGGTCGGTGAATCGAAGATCACCATGGCGCTGGCCTATTACAAGCTGGTCTGGAACGGGCGCACGGAAATTGAGATCGACCCGATAAACATGATCGAGATCGTTGGCGGCGTGGATCGCAGCGCCGAACTGCGCGCCTCGATCGGCATGTTCTGATCTATCGGCCCGGCATCGCCGCCGGGCCGCCCTCTCTCCCTTTAACCTCTGGAAACGATCATGAACGAACCCGAACTCCGCTCTGTGACCCTCGACGCGCCGATCGCTCGCGGCGATCAGACCATCGACACCGTGCAGGTCAGGATGCCCCATGGCGGCGAACTACGCGGCCTCTCGCTGTCTGCGCTGCTCAACCTCGACTATGGCGCGCTCGAAACCCTGTTGCCGCGCATCACGATTCCGCCGCTCACCAAGCCGGAGTCGCCGCGCTCCATCCGTCCGACCTGATCCAGCTAGGCAGCGAAGTCATGGATTTTTTGCTGCCGAAGGCGGCAAAGGCGGCGCTCTCCCCGAACGGGTAGAGGAAGTCATGGCGGATCTGGCGGTCGTGTTTCACTGGCCGCCACCCGCCATGGACAGCATGTCTCTCTCTGAATTGATGGGCTGGCGCGCCATGGCCGAAAAGCGCTCCCGTCCCCCTGAAAGCACCGGCAAGCGCGGGAAACGCTGATGTCCGACAGAAACCTTCGAATTCGCGTGCTAATGGAAGGCGCGGACCGGCTGACCCGCCCGATGCGCGAAGCCGCCGCCGGTAGCAGCCGTCTCGCCCAGGCACTGAAAACGACCCGCGACCGTCTCAAGGATCTGGAGGCGGCGCAGGCGTCGGTCGGCGAATTCCGTCAGCTGAAGGTCGGCTTATCGGAAACAGAGCGGAAAATGGCCGAGGCGCAGGCGCGGTCCGCGCGCTTGGGCCGCGAACTGGCGCAGACGGAAAATCCGACGAAGAAGCTGCGCACGGAATTTGACACGCGCGCCGGGAATCAGCGAACCTCTCCACCCAGCATCAGCAACAGTCCGCCCGATTGCAGGAACTGAGGGGCCGTCTTTCGGCTGCTGGCGTCTCGACGCGGGATCTTGTGGCCGGTGAACGTCGGCTCCGGTCCGAAGTGGCGGAAACCACCGATCAGCTGCGCGCGCAGGAACGTCGGCTCCAGCAAGTGACGGATCGCGCACGGCGTTTTTCAGAGGCGCAGGGCAAATTCTCGCAATTGCAGGGCACGGCAACGGGCCTCGCTGCGGGCGGCATGGCGTCGATCGGTACCGGCATGGCCATCGCGGCACCGCTTATGGTCGCCGTGGAAGGCTCCATGGAATTCCAGTCGGTCATGACCGACATCAACCAGAAGGTGAACCAGAGCCGCGAGGCGGGCCGCCTGATGGGCCTCGAATTGCAGAAGGCCGCTCTTTCGATAAATCAATTCCCCGCGGATCTGCAAAAGGGCGTAGATACCCTGACGGGCTTCGGCCTTGGTGCGCGTGATGCTGTGAACATGATGACGCCGATCGGGCGCGCCGCTACCGCCTACAAGGCTGAGATTGATGATCTCGGCAAGGCATCCTTCGCAGCGCATGACAATCTCAAGGTGCCGATCAATCAGACTGCCAAGGCGATCGACGTCATGGCGCAGGCGGGCAAAAGCGGTGCCTTCGAAGTGAAGGACATGGCGCAATATTTCCCGGAACTGACGGCCAATATGCAGAGCCTGAAAGCAACCGGCATTCCCGCTGTTGCAGATCTGGCCGCCGCGCTCCAGATCGTGCGCAAGGGCGCTGGCGATTCCGCAGGGGCTGCCACCAACCTGACTAATCTCCTGTCGAAGATCAACGCGGGGGATACCGCAAAAAACTTCGCCAAATTCGGCATCGACGTACCCGCCGCCATGAGAAAGGCGGCCAAAGAAGGGCGCAGCCCGATCGAAGAGATCGTGCGGCTGACCCAGAAGGCGACCGGCGGCGATCAGGCCAAACTTTCCAGCCTGTTCGGGGACATGCAGGTCCAGCAGGCATTGCGCCCGCTCATGTCGGCATTCTCCGAATATCAGTCGATCCGCGACGATGCGATGGCCGCCAACGGCACAGTAAACACCGACTTCGCCGATCGCATGAACGACGACGCCGAAAAGGTGAAGCGGCTCCAGATCCAAGCCAAGAATCTGTCGACCACCGTGGGCGATCAGCTGCGGCCCATGGTGGGCGACATTTCGGATCGCTTCTCAAAATGGGGATCGAGCATCGCCGCCGTCGCTGAGCGTCACCCTAACCTGACGCGCGCCGCAGCCGTGGCCGCCGGGGTTCTGGCCGCGCTATTCATCGTCGTAGGCGGCGGGGCTATCGTGCTGGCCACCCTCGTTGCGCCGTTCGCCGCTTTATCTGCTGCGGCGACCCTGCTCGGCATCGGCTTGCTGCCCCTGATCGGGATCGCTGCGGGCGTCGTCCTCGGCATCGGTGCTTTGGCGGCGGGAGCCTATCTCATCTACGCGAATTGGGGCGGCATTACCGCTTGGCTGGGCGGCATATGGTCGGAGATCACTGGCTATTTTTCGGGCGGCATCGCGGGAATTACGGCCTTCCTCGTCAACTTCTCACCCATGGGCCTGCTCTACGGCGGATCGCCGCGCTGTTGAACTGGCTCGGCTTCGATGTGCCCGCCCGACTGTCGCAGATCGGCGGATATATGATCCAAGGGCTGATCAACGGGGTCACCGGCATGTTGGGCGCGTTGAAATCGACCATCGTCAATGCCGCCAGTTCGGTTGCAAATTGGTTCAAGGAAAAGCTGGGCATCCACTCGCCATCGCGCGTCTTTGCCGGGCTGGGCGGCTTCGTGATGGCTGGTCTTGATCAGGGGCTTGCGGCCAACGCGTCCGGCCCGCTGGCGCGTATCACCGATCTGTCGGGCCAGATGACCCGCGCGCTGGCCGTAGGCGCGGGCGGCGTGGCGATCGCCACCGCCTCGCCTTTGGCTGCTCAAGTCCCCGCCAGCGCGCTGGAAGCGACAGCAGCAGCGCCCGCGCCGATCCAACAGGCGACCTACAATATCACCATCAACGCCAGTGGCGGGAACGCGCAGGACATCGCCGAGCAGGTCCGCGAGGCGATCGAGCAGATCGAGCGCGAGCGGCGCGGGCGTGGATTCGCCGACGAATAAGGGAGAACCCAGATGCGAGTGAAAGTCGGAGATCAGTGGTTTGAGGCAGGCCCCGGACGCCCGCTCATGGTCGAACTCACCCCTGCTGATCGCAGGAACATTGAGAATATGGCCGAAAGCGCAACGCGCTACGCCTTGTTTCATGACGCGGACGCGGCGGTGCCATCTGAGCGCAAATATGATTGGATGGCGGAGTAACGGCTATGCACCTGATGGCGCTGGGCATGTTCCTGTTTGAGATCGGGACGCTGCCCTATGATGAAATGCAGCGGAAAACGGACTGGCAACACGCCAAATCCCCGCGCATGGGCGCGCGGGACGCGGTGCAGTTCACCGGCCCCGGCGATGAGACGATCAGTCTTTCGGGGGCAGTCTATGCCGAGATTGCGGACGGGCGCGTCTCGCTCGATGATCTGCGCAGCATGGCGGACGACGGCGAGGTGCTGCCCTTGGTCGATGGCAGCGGCACCGTCTATGGCAATTTCGTCATCACGGCACTGGATGAGCGCCACGCCTTCCTAATGTCCGATGGCCGCGCGCGCCGGATCGACTTCGGCATAGATCTGCTGCGCGTGGACGATCCAGCAGCCGCCAACAACGCCCAGGCATCGGCATGAGCGAGAAGATCAACAACATCGCGGATTGGCGCGTGACGCTGGACGGCAAGGATCTGTCGGACCGGCTGCGCCCCCGCCTCGTTTCTCTCTCCCTGTCGGAAAAGCGCGGCGATGAAGCCGACCAGCTGGATATTGTGCTCAACGACACGGACGGCATGCTGGGGATTCCAAAGGAAGGCGCGGTGCTGAAGGTGCAGCTGGGCTGGAAACAGGGCGCGGACGTTGCCGCCGGGGCTGATCGACAAGGGCAGTTTCAAGGTGGACGACGTGTCGCACGGCGGGCCGCCCGATCAAATCACGATCAAGGCCCGCGCCGCCGACTTCACCAGCCAGATCCGCAACCGGCGGGAACAGAGCTGGAAGAACACGACGCTGGGCACGGTGCTGAAAGATGTCGCGGGCCGCAATGGCCTGACGCTCAAAATGGCGTCCGATCTTGCGTCGATCGCGCTGCCGTCCATCAGCCAGAGCCGGGAAAGCGACATCGCCTTCCTGCGCCGCCTTGGTCGCGAGAATGACGCGGTGGCGACGATCAAGGACAAGCATCTGATCTTCGCGCGCAAGGGCGCGGGCACCACGACCAGCGGCAAGGCGCTGCCGACCCTCACGATTCGCCGCACTGATGGCGATCGTCACAACTGGCAGCGGCAGAAGCGGGACGGTCAGGAAGGCGTGACGGCCAGCTGGCACGACAAGAAGGGGGCGAAACGGCAGACCTTCACCGTGGGCAAGGCCGATGGGGCGAAGAAGCTGCGCAAGGTCTATCCTGATGAGGCGTCGGCGAAGCGCGCCGCCATTGCGGAGCGCGACCGGCTAAAGCGTGCCCCTGCCACGCTGGACATGAAGCTGGCGCTGGGCCGCGCTGATGCCATCCCCGAAGCGCGCGTAAAGGTCAGCGGCTATAAAGATGAGATCGACGCGGCCACATGGCTGATCTCGGAAGTGACGCACCTCCTCGACAAGGCGGGCGGCTTCACAACCGATGTGAAGATGGAGACCGCGCCTTAGCCCTTACGGTGAATGGTTTCACCCCTTGCCTCCGCAAGAGCGATGATGTCGATACCGACGCTGCTGGGCACGCTCACCTCTATCATTCGCGCAGCATCCTCGCTGCCATTTGCGCGGCACATCGACGCAGCAGTCGCGAAGGCTTCGTTCAGATCATCACCCGTCAGCAGCCCCTTCCGTGCCAGGGCTTGTGACAAGGCAAGGACCGAAAGAAACGCTGCTGTTGCCCCATCCTCGGCCGATACGTTTATCTTTTCACTCATGCTGCCACCTTGAATGCTTCGGGGTTGGGTTCAAATTGTGTTCCTAGGGGTACTGACCTCAATCGTTCATTGATCCGCGATTGCCATCCCGGCCCCTCAGCGCGGAACCGCTCCAGCACATCCTTGTCGATCCGCAGCGACACCTGTTCCTTGTTCGACCCGCGCGGGCGTCCACCCTTCGATTTAGGGAAGGCGGCGCGGATATGGGCGGGAATGTCGTCACCACGCTTGGCGCGCGCGAAATCGGCGGCGGTCCATTCGGGATTATCGTCATCGAAAATGACGGGGCGTTCGTCAGACATAGCGCTTCATCTCCTTTGCATGGGCGCGGCGCAGGCTGATGACGCGGACCTTTCCGCCCCGATCTGTCCCAGCGACGCAGTGGGCCAAGCCGTCGATCAGGCCATAAAGGCGGAACCGCGGTTCCTCGAAACGGCTGTCATCGACGTAAGCCAGCAATTCGAGATCGGCGGCCCGCTCAAGGGAAATGCCATGCTTTTCGATGTTGGCGGCATCCTTGGCGGGGTCGAACTCGATTTCCATGCAGTTTATGTAGATACAAATATTGTAAGATGCAATGGTTTTTGTAGATGCAAAAAAGGACCGGAAGTGATACTGAGGTGAAGATGGACGCGGCCCTGATCAGATCAGGAAGCCGCCGAACAGCAGCAGCGCGAAGGCCCATAAAGGAACCCAGACCCACAGGCTGTCCGTGCGGTAATTCCAAATGCGGGACAGGAGTCGCAACATAGTGCCTTACAGCCTGCTCCGGCCCTTCGGACCGCGCAACATGGCCTCGGTTCCCCCAAACCAAGTTTGCACCCGGTTCTTTCGGAAGGTGCGCGTATCTCCCTTATCTTCGCACCAACCCTGTATATATTGAGGATATTCAACCCATTTGTGGATCGTACGAACTGTCAACTCGCCGTGATAATCAGCATATTCGAACATCAGTGGACCTTGGTTCCAACCGGTTCGAATGATGCGGCCATGCTCTCCCTCTTCACCAACTTCCGAATAATAATCATTGCAACCAAACGACTGCGATGCCGGATCAGGTCGAGCCGCAGCCGCCTCTTTCCGACGTTGCGCAACATTGGATTGCACGGCTGCGCCTGTCGCCTTGCGCGTTTCCAATGGCACGGATTGCCGATCTCGTTTTCGATCGACGATTTGGGGCGGCTCTTGCTGCCTCTGCCGCTGATTGACGATGAATGTCGCCCATTTGGCGGCAGTCTTCTCGGTCAGACCTGACGGTTCGGGCGGCACGCCGTGGCTTGCCATTCGTCGCGCGAGGACAAGCCCACCCGTTCGCCCAAGCTGGTCTTTGCCTATGATGGCGGCGGCGCAGGAACCAGCGCGAGCCGCCAGCATGTGAAACTGGCGATCGAGCAGGGATGGAAGGCGACCGCCGCCCAGCCCTGCGGCGAGGACGACACCGGCAAGATATTGGACTGGAACGATCTGCTGGGGCTCGAGCGGCTCACGGCCGAGCATCGCGCCGAATATCTGTGGTTCGGCAAGGTGCTACTGGCTGCGAATGCACAGGAAAAGGCTTTCCTGATTTGGGAAAAGCACCGCTGGAACAGCTTCCACTTCACCTTCGGGAATCGGACCTATTGGTGCGCGATCGACGTCGCGGTGGTGCAGGAGAAGATCGAGGAATATCGCAAAAGCTGCACGCGGAAGCTGGACGATATCGACCCGAACGCTGAGGCTGAAATCCGCGCCAAGGCTTCCCGCGAGGCCCTGATGGTCGAGGAAATCGCCAACTGTGCATTCCGCGTCCTCTATCGGCAGCGGGACGAGGCAACCGACGAAACCAAGTTCTTCCTCAACATATCCTTCCCCAGCGGCAAGCGCCCCTCGGTCAAGGGCGATTTCACCGCCGCCCAGTTGCGCAAGGCCTCCAATTTCGAGGACCGGCTGTTTGCTTTCGGCGGCGTCTGGACCGGCAGCGCCCATCAGCTGACCCGCATCCTGCAACAGCAGACGCCCGACCTGCCCGACGTCCGCCCCCTCGGCTTCACCGGCTATTGTCGCGACGCACAGGCCTATGTCTTCGGCCAATATGCCGTCGCTGGCGGGCGGGTCTACAAGCCCAACGACAACGAGTTTTTCCAGATCGGAAAACAGGCGCTGAAACTCGGCACGTCCGAGCGGCTGCTGGATATCGACTATGACCCCGACCAGCTTGACACCAGTTGGTTGCCGGATCTGTGGACCGCCTATGGCGCGAAGGGCATCACCTGCCTGACCTTCTACTTCGCCTCGCTCTTCGCAGAGCAAGTCCGCGGCGAAATGAAATCCTTTCCCTTCCTCGAAATGCACGGCCTGCCCGGCACCGGCAAGACGACGCTGATCGAGTTCCTGTGGAAGCTGCTCGGCCGCGAGAATTATGAAGGCTTCGACCCTGCCAAGGCAACTCCGGCGGCCATGGCCCGCAACCTCGGTGAGGTCGGCAACCTACCCGTCGTGCTGATCGAGGGCGACCGCCGGGAGGAAGCCAGCCACGATCTCCGGCTTCATTGTCCATGCCGCTCGGCGGGAGCAGGAGATCATGGGCCGCTTCCGCCAGGCCTTCGCCCAGTATGAAGGCGAACTGCTGGCCCTGCCGTCGATCCGCACCAACCGCCTTGCCAAGACTCACGGCCAGCTGCTCGCCTTTCTCGACGCGATCCGCGCGGTCGTGCCCCTGTCCGATCAGCAGCAGGCCGAAACCGCCCGCTTCATCGTCCAGATGGCCACCGATCGCCAGCTTGCTGTGAACAGCGAAGATCCGATCGTCAGCCTGTTCTGGGAGCGGTTCGACTATCTCGAAGAGAATGAAGATCCAAAGGCGCTGACCGGCCACATCAACCACCATCGCCGGTGGGAAGAAGGCCTGATCGCAGTCCGCCTCAACGAGATGGAGACTCGCTGCGCAGAGAAGCGGCTGCAGCTGCCCAGCCACACGGAAATGATCCGTGCGCTCAAAACCTCGAAGGCGCGCCGCTTCATCGAGCAGGCGGCCACCGTCAATTCCCGAAACGACATCGGCTCTGTCCGTTGCTGGATCTTCCACGATCCATCGCGGGCCGTCGCCAAAAAATCCTGACAGCGAAAGGACCAAAATGCGTAGCATTCCCTCTCTTCTTGCCATGCTGGACGAAGACAAACCAGCGCGGCCCGTCGTCATGCCCTGGGACTATGTCCGCATGCGGCGCAAGGCCGCCTGCATCACCATCGCCCAGGCGGCGGCCCACTACTGGAAGCGTCGCGAACATCAGGCCGACGTCGAACGAAACATCGCGGAGCTGGAAACCGTCGGCTATCGGATGCAGCAGCATTTCTTCGGCGCAGACATGTCGCGCGCCTACAGCTTCAACGTCGACGTCTATCGCCAGCTTTGCGACACGCCGCCCGATCAGCACCCCCGCATCTGCCTCGCCTGCGGTTGGGATCAGTGGACCACCCAATACGACACAAACGGCAATGACGTCACTTGGTCGGAAGCGGATCCCGATCTTTGCACCCGCTGCGAGCAGCTGGACCGCAAGAAGGTCATCGGCTGATGCGCCGCCCCGCCGCCATCCATGCCGCGACGTGCCGGTGCGACCGCTGCCGCCCGCTGGCAGAACGCCTCGCCGAAACCTCGATCCGGGTTCGCGCCCTCATCACCGCCGCCGCGATCGCCGCCGCCATCATCATCGCCATCTTCGGCCCGCTTGTCGCGGCCGCCATCAAGAACTGAAGGATTTTTCCATGTCCGAAGGAAATGCAGCTGCTGACCAACTCCGCCTTTTCATCGAGCGCATCGAGCGCCTGGAGGAAGAGAAGAAGGGAATCGCGGACGACATCAAGGACGTCTATTTGGAGGCGAAAGCCAATGGCTACGACACCAAAGCCATGCGCGACATCGTCAAGATGCGGAAGATGGAGCGCCATTATCGGCTTGAGCATGAATCGATCGTCGACACCTACAAATCCGCCCTGGGCATCGAATAATGGCGGCTCACAAGAAGCCCACGGTGGCAACCGCCGCCCAGGAGCCCAGCGAACTGGGATCGGCGCCCGGCTATGAGCATTGGACATGCGCCACCGCCGATATCCGCGCTGAAAGGACGCTCCGTATCTTGGAGAGATCGTCAGGATATCTGACAGCAGAGACGATCAGCCTGTTGATGGAGTTGGTTGACGATGCTGGCCCGGCGAACTGCCGCGAAGCCCTTCGCCGCGGTGATTTCGATCGGGTTCCATTTTAATGGCGGCCCGCAAGAAGCGTCCGATGCGGACGTGCGATGCGCCGGGGTGTGACGCCCCGG
This sequence comes from Sphingobium sp. DC-2, assembly GCF_000722555.1. Lineage (NCBI taxonomy): Bacteria > Pseudomonadati > Pseudomonadota > Alphaproteobacteria > Sphingomonadales > Sphingobiaceae > Sphingobium > Sphingobium sp. DC-2. The sequence goes on from NZ_JNAC01000067.1 coordinate 12,143, forward strand.
TCCGTCGCGGCATCCTGATGTGCAGGCCGCACTGGTTTCAGGTGCCCAAGCCCCTTCGTGACGCGATCAGCCAGACATGGGCGTCGGGCCAGATCCGCGCCTGGTCGGCCAACTGCCTCGAAGCGCGCCGCGTCCTCTCCTCTAACTCGCCCAGAGCCATCGCTGATCGCATCACCGGAGACAGATCATGATCAGAGGCATCGCCAAAGCCTTCCTCATCGTAGCCGCCCTGCTGGCGATCCCCTTCATCATCGCTGGCGCCCTCGGCAGCGCCAAGGGAGAAAAGCGTTGACCATAGTTGTAATTCACGGGCCGCCGGGATCTGGCAAAACCACCAACGCCGCGACGCTCGCTCGATTCCACGGCGTCTCGACCATCGTGGATGACGGGGCCTGCATGGGGCAGCGCTTCCCAGCTGGTGACGCGCTGGTCCTGACCACCCGCTCTCCCGATGAAGTTCGTGAGTGGCAAGCGCAGTCGCGGCGCTTCGGCCCCCTGACCTTCGTGCCGATCGCCACCGCCCTCAAGAGCATCGGCGCGCAGCCACCCCGACAGAAGCGCGTCAAGAGCAAGGGAGAAAGCCGTTGAACCGCAAGATTTCCCTGATCGATCATACCGCGTTGACCTTCTTGGCTACCGGCGGTCGTGCGACCACCGTCGCCATCGCTTCATCGTGTGGCCTGGTCGTCGGACGCCGCTGTTTGCCCCAAGCCCGCAACATGCTCCGCCGGCTCCAGCGCCGGGGCTTCATCGCCAACGGATACACCGCCCCGGGCCATTATGCTCTCTGGACCCTCACCGACGCGGACAGAAAGGCGGTGCAACCTTGATCGCCTATGCGTCCCGGACCAACACCCGCCGGAACATTGCTGAAATCAAGGCGGCGAACTGGCGCTGGATGGTTTCGCCCTATGACCGTGGCGGCCCGATCCTTGCCGGATTGAACCATGCGCTCGACAGCGGCGCATGGCATTGCTTTCAGGCATTCCGGCGTGGCGAGCGAACCACTCCCGTCCCCGATCTCCGCCGGTTCGTGGCAGCAGTTCAGCGGTACGGCCCCACCGCCGATTTCATCGTGATCCCCGATGTCGTTATGGGCGGAGAACTCAGCTGGCAACTGTCGCGGGCTTGGCTTCGTAGGATGCAGCGCTGGCCTGTAATTCGGCGAGTTCGGTTGATGATCGCGGTTCAGAATGGCTTTGATCCCGCCCTGGTCGAACGTTTCCTTTCTCCCCGTGTCGGCGTTTTTGTCGGCGGCGACACGGATTGGAAGCTGGGCACGATGGCCGATTGGGCATCGGTCGCGCACCGCAGGGGCGGATTGTGTCATGTCGGCCGCGTCAACACCGCTAGGCGGATCGCCTTGTGCGGAAAGGCGGAAGTGGACAGCTTCGACGGAACGTCCGCGACCAAGTCGCCGTTACGACCCGCCCTCTTGAGCGCGCTCGATATGCCGCGGTGCTTGAGCGCTCCCAAATTGATATAGAACACTATCTCCGAAGGCTTGCCGCATGACAAACCCTCAACATGAACGATTTCTGCGGATCGGGGATGTCATTGCCCGCACGGCGCTGTCCCGCTCCTACATCTATGTCCTGATCGGTCGCAACGAGTTCCCAGCGCCGAGGAACCTAGGGACGCGCTGTTCCCGATGGATCGAAAGCGAGGTGGACGCTTGGATTTCCAAGCGCGCGTGACCCCTATCAACCGGGCCTACCCGGCCCGGTAGCTGCCCATCGGATCGGCTGTCCGATGTGGATCTGCGGCGGCCACATGTCGCCCAGCAGGATCTCGGCCCACTCACAGGCCAATTCCCGCCGCCGGGGCATATAGGCGGCTCGGTTATAGTCGCCCTCGGAGCCTGACACGCCTTGCGGCACATGGGCAAGCATCAGGTCGATGATGGCCCGATCTGGCGACGCGCCGGTGTGCCCGCTCTCCCGCCATTGCCGCTCCACCCGTTCATTCATGATCGTGGAGAACGCGGATCGGAAGCCATGGGGCACATGCCGCTGATGATAGCCCGCCCTGATCAGCAGCGCGCGGAGCGTGTTCTCGCTCATGGGCTTGTGCGGATGCCGATCAGTTGGGAACACCAGCTCCCAATCTCCCGTCAAAGGGCGCATCGCATTTATGACCGCCACGGCCTGCGGGGCAAGCGGCACAAGATGGTCACCCTCCATCTCGGCTTTCCGTTCTTTGTCGCCTTTCATCCGATGCGCCGGGATGCGCCAGAGCGGTTCCGGCCTGTCCAGACCCTCGAACTCCATCCGGCGCGCATTGTGCAGTTCGTTCGGGCGAACAGCTGTCAGGGCGATCAGCCGCAATGCCAATTTGGTAGGCGCGCGGCAGCGCTCCGCATCACAATTGATGATCAGCTGGCGAAGGTCGATCAGCGCCGTGACCGCAGGCTGCAGCCTCGCCTTCGGCTTCTTGGGCAAGGCTATGGACAGGCTGGCCGCCGGATCGGCAGACGCGCGCCCGGTGGCTATCGCATAGACGAAGATGGCGCTGATCCTCTGCCGCGTCCGGTGCGCCGTCTCGACGGCCCCACGCTCGGCGATGCCACGCAGCAGCTGGAACACCCTCGGCGCATCGATCTTGACGATCGGCATAGCACCGATCTGGGAGAAGACCTCGTTTACCAGGTTGTCCAGCACGTCTTTGGCATGGACCTTCGACCATCTCCCCTTCTGCAGATCGTGCCACTCGCGTCCGAGAGCCTCAAAGGTGGGCCTTGTGTCTTCCGCTGGGGCGGCGCGCTGAAACAAATCTTCCGGCTTTGGCTCGTTTCCCTTTGCCAGCAACGTCTTGGCGACGTCACGCGCGTCGCGGGCATCCTTCAATGAGATCGCGGGATAGATGCCGATCGTCAGTGTCTTTCGGATCGGATTGCCCTGGGCGTTTCGTCCGAACTGGTAATTCATCCGCCAAGTGCGGCCCCCGGCGGTGGAAACATGCAGGTACAGCTGCCCCCCATCCGTCAGCTTATAGGCTTTCCCAGCTGCCTTGGCATTCCGCACCTTCGCGTCCGTCAGCGCGCCCATACCATATTCCCCGAATCGCATACCATAGAACAGCCCATATGGCAGACAGGCTACATGAGAACAAACAAGGACCGGAGTGGACAAACTGCACGCGCAAAAAGCCCGGAAATCCGGGCCTTATGGGCGCATGTGGCGATAAGAAGAAAAAGTGTTGGCGGGACGTGCGGGATACCGATGAGCACTACGTTTACTCCATAGCCCTCCAAAATGAACCATGAAAATCGGCCGGAATCTGCTGAAATCTCAGCAGGTTTCCGGCCGCTTCTGTTTAATCACGCTTGTTTCGCCGGCTTGCGCGAGAAAGCCATGTTCACGGTCGACAGAATAAACGAGGACCGTCATCATAGGCGCATCGCCACGCGAAGGAGCAAGAAAGAGCGAACCGCGCCAGTCGTAAAGGAGCAGAGCCATGGCCGTCGTAATGATAATGAGCGTTGTATTGATCGCAATGCTTTGCGTCGCAGCCTATACGCTCGCGGTCTATGCGCTGCCCTTCATGCTCGGATTGACGGCTGCGCAGTTCGCCTATCAGACCGGCTCCGGCTTGATCGGCGCAGGCTTGGTCGGGTTGGTCGCGGCCGGTGCAGCCTTCGGCGTCCTGGCGCTTCTCTTTGACTCGCTACGCTCCCCGATCCTGCGCCTCGCTGTGGCGCTGATCTTCGCTGCACCCGCTGCCGTGGCCGGCTATGCGCTGGTCCACGGCGTCACCAAGGAATCGGTCCCGTCCGAAATCTGGCGGCAAATCTTCTGCATCATCGGTGGCGGCTTTGTCGGGATTTCGGCCTTGCTGCGACTGGCAGCACCTTCGGCCAGCGGACCCACGCCCGTTCGCTAATCCAACGGCGTAATATCAAATTGACCCGGCGCTAAAACGCCGGGGCTTTGTCACTGGCGACCCTCCGGCTCACTACGGCGCAATTTGGAAGCGCGTTCACCTCCGGGTCGGCGCGGCTGTCGCCGCGTCGTTCGACACCTACCGCCTGGAAATATGGAGAACCGGACGCATGGTAGTCCGGCCTGCTGATTTTCTTTTTCGAGAGATTGCTAAGGGCGTTGCCCTCGCGCGGCGCAAGAAAACTCTTTGCCCTTTCGCGGCATAAACGGCCCGCTCCCCGCAAGCGGGTCCCCTCCATTTATTCCACGGTGCCAAAGACTTCTCCTGCGCCTTGCTACCCGTGGCTCGCCGCCGGGCAAGGGTTCAGGAGCGGCGCTTCGCTGCTCTGAACCCAACACCCGAAGGAACAGAGACATGACCAGCGCAACCGACAGCAATCCCCGCATCTATGTCGCCTGCCTCGCAGCCTACAACAACGGCTATCTGCATGGTGCCTGGATCGACGCGGATCAGGACGCCGACGAGATCAGGGACGAGATTGCCGCGATGCTTGCGCGCTCGCCGATCAAGGGCGCGGAGGATTATGCCATCCACGACTATGAAGGTTTTGAGGGCGTCATTATCAAGGAATATGCCGGCATCGAGAGCGTGGCGCGGATGGGTGCTTTCATCGCCGAGCATGGCGCGCTAGGCGCTGGATTGCTGGAGCAGTTCATAGGCGACATCGACCAGGCCGAGAGCACCTTGCAGGACTGCTATGACGGCCAGTTCACCAGCCTTGCGGACTATATGGAGGAGCTGACCGCCGAGAGCGTCACGATCCCCGAAGCCCTACGCTACTATGTCGATTGGGAGGCAATGGCCCGCGACGCCGAAATGGGCGGCGAGTTCTTCACGATAGAAACCGCTCGTGACGAGGTGCATATTTTTTCCAACAGGTGAGACTTGGGTTGCCTTGCCTGCGCCAGCGGGCAAGGCAACACGCACGACCTCGCAGACTAGTAAAATCACAGAAATGTTGTTAAGAAGAAAATAACTATAAATGTGCGGCCTGCACGAACAACATTCCGTATAACTCCAGCTATATCCAGTGTTGGCGATTTCGGAAACTCTCTATCCGGGCGTTGCCCTGCGCCGCCCGGCATAGGGAGGTGACGCCATGCTTAGCATTGATTGGCGTGCGCCGGCGGCTTACGGGCACGCGAAAGCTATTCCCCCCGCCGGTTTCGCCTGGGAGTATCTTCGTCGCCATGAGGACTATCATCGCGACTTCCAAACAATATCCCAGGTGAAGGAGCCAGCCGGCGACCAGCTTGATGGATTCTCGCAGCGTTGGGGTTTGCGATTTCCCGTGCGATCCCGAAACGCCGCCTGATCGGCAATCCCTGTTCTGGATTCCAAGTCTCCAGCCGCAAGCGGTTCTCTTGTCCCCGGTGCAGCACCGTGACGGGGCGACGGAACCTATAGTGACGCTGGCGCACCTGTCCGACCTCGACCTACGGCACGCGGCGGATGGGTGGCATGGCATCTGGAATGTGGATGGCGTCGCGCATCAATTCTGGCTGCCCCAGGCCGTGCCCGACGTAGCGGCCTTCTATGCCGTATCCCTTCCGATGGATTCTTTCATGGAGCTTCGCGCCCATGCCGCCCGCCGACTTTGGCGGTCCCTCAATGGGCGAGCGCCCGGCGCGGACTTCCGCACCATGCCGGCGCAGCTCCGCAAGTTTCATATCCTGTCCCTGCGCGCGCTCGACGCCCGCTTGCGAGGCGAAAGCTATCGCACCATCGCGGAAGTCCTGCTTGGCTTTCGCGGGACCAAGGAGGATTGGGAAGCCGACCCCCGCAAGAACCAGGCCCGCCGATTGGTCGCGCACGGCCTGAGAATGATGAGGGGCGGCTACCGCCTATTGCTGCACTATCCGATCAAACGGCCCGCTTAGCGAAGTGCCGGCAATGGTCAGCGTCCGGCCGCGACCGCCTGTTCCAAGATTCGCCGATAGCCTTCGCGTGAAAGCCATTGGGCGCGGGCAAGGTGGCTTTCCCAGCATTGCCGCGTCCGCGCTTCATCGCCGACCGGATCGCGATGCAGCACGATTCGCGCGACTTCCATCCAGTCCGCCCCTTCGGCCTTCGCGTCGAGAAGGCGCAAATAGGTGACGTAATGCCGTTCGTCATAAGGCGTTATGTCGTTTCCCGCTGGCGCTTCGTCGTCCACATCGGGATCGAGTTCGACAGGCACTCGCATGGCCGTTCCCCGTGTCCGAGAGGGTTTGTTTGCGGTGCGCCCCCGCAAACGATTCTCTCTGACTCTTGGTGATCGGGGAGTTCGAAACCGTGGTTAGACGGCCCTATGGCCTTTAGCTCGGAGAGCCTGTTGTATACGCCACAGGCTCCCCGACCATAAGGTCAAGGAGTTCGGTGCCGTCACGGCCGGCACCAACCGCTAACCAGGGGTTTCGACGCCCCGGAGCAGCGCGTCTGCTCCACTTCCATGTCTAGCCGAACCGCGCCGGGATGTCTTTCCCTAATCAGGGCGACAGGCAATGACGCGCTGAAATCCATCGTCTTTTCAGCTTGCCGTCGCTCCCGCAGGGGTGCCGTCAGCGCATAGACGCAAATGCGGCACGCTACGCGCCGCCGATCCCTCGCCATGGTTCGCCACAGCCCGCCGAAGTTTTCGGCGGCCACATCAACCGACGAACCAGAGGTGATCTTATGGCCATCCGCCGCAATGCGGACCTGCCGCCGCGCCTGCTTCGCACACAGGAAGCCGCGCGCTTTCTCGGCCTGTCCGTCCGCACCCTTGAGAAGCATCGCACATACGGCACCGGCCCGACCTATCGCAAGATTGGCGGCCGCGTCCTCTACACCGTCCGCGACCTTGAAGCCTGGAGCGCAGTCGGCACCCGCAAATCCACGCGCGACAAGAACGCCGGCACGGTTTTTCCCGCGCGCCCGCTCACGCCCAAAGAGCTGGGCGATTGCTGAATGTTGCGCGAGGACGACCATAGCCCCGCGCAGCCGGCCGACGCCAGCGAACGCAGCCGACTCGACCCCTTCGTGGTCGCGACCGGCGACGCCGCACCGCGCGACCAGCGCGATTTGATGGAGCGGCCGTTCTTCTCCCTGGCGAAGACGCCGCGCACCAAGCCGATTTTCTACAAAGCCGCCGATGTCGAGGTGCAGGTGTTCGGGATGCCCGAGCACGGCATGGCGACCATATGGGACGCCGACGTGCTGATATGGGCGGCCTCGCAGATCGTCGCGGCCGAAAACAACGGCCTCACCACGTCACGCTTCGTCCGCTTCACGCCTTACCATCTACTGCGCGCCATCGGGCGGCCGACCGGCAACCATCAATACCTGCTCCTGAAAGCCGCGCTCGCGCGACTGCAATCGACCGTCATCGCCACTACCATCCGCAACGGCCCGCATTGGCGTCGCCGGCAATTTTCATGGATCAACGAGTGGGAGGAAATGACGACGCGCGCCGGCCGCGTCGAGGGCATGGAATTTGTCCTGCCCGAATGGTTCTACAACAGCGTCATCGACCGCTCGTTGGTCCTGACCATCGACCCGGCCTATTTCCGGCTGACAGGCGGCATCGAGCGTTGGCTTTACCGCGTCGCCCGTAAGCACGCCGGCCGCCAGCGCCATGGCTGGCTGTTCGAGTTTGCGCACCTTCATCAGAAATCCGGCAGCCTCGCACGGCCGTCCGATTTCGCGCTCGACTTGCGCCGCATCGCGGCCCGCCAGCCGCTTCCTGGCTATCGACTCCAGATCGAGCGGGAAGACGGCCGTGAGCTGCTTCGCATCCGCCCGGTAAACCTGTCCACAGTGCCTGTTGATAACGGTGTGAATGCCATCGGCACATCAGGCGCACGGGGTATCGGCACATCAGGCGCAACCCTATCGGCAGATCAGGCGCATGAACCCCAGCTAACGCTTTGGCCTGAAACGCGCAATCCGACCGCTAACTTAGAGTCTAACAGAGAATCTAACTTTTCTTCTTTGACGCGCGCACACGCGAGGCGTGGTGCCGGTGCCGCCGAGCGAGGCGAACCATGACGCCCGCCCTCGACGCGGTGCGCCCGCGCAACCCCCAAGCCATCACCGGAGACGAACAATGACCCGTCGCGCCCATCGCAGCGCGCACGACCGTCCGCTGCCGGACGGACCCGCGCCCTTCACCACGCTTGTCGAATTGACTTTCGAGAAACGCAAGGTCGAGCACTGGATACGCTTCGGCCGCAAGAGCTACGAACAGATCATCGACCGTCGCCGAAGCGTCGTCGGCTTCGCGCCGAACAACATCTTCGCCTTCGTCCGCTGGGCGGCCGGCGAGCACGGCACGATCATTTCACGCATCGACATCGCGCGGGCCACCGGTCGGGGCGAGCCGTTCCAGACATTGCCCTTCGTCCGGCCTGGGGGCGACATCCTGTTACGCCTGGACGGCTGGCCGAAAGTGCAGCGCGCACTTGCCGTCATCGACGCCGTGGAGGCGCTGGGCCTCGACCCGGCCGACGTGTCGCCGGACTACTGGCGACACGCGCACAACCGCCTAGCCGCCAATCTGGAGCCGAGCGACTACACGCCGGAACGACATGCGGCGTGGATTGGGCGTCGGAGGATCGACCCGTGACGCGCCGCCGCTATCTCGCCGTCACGGCGCTGGCCGCGATGGGCGTTGCCGTCGCAAGCGCCATCGAGACGCCGACGAAACTCATTTGGAACGCCACGGCCAGCGCGCCGGTAGGCTTCTACACCGTCGAGCCGGCCGACCGGATCGAGGTGCCCGAGCTGGTCGCGGTCATGCCGCCCGAACCGCTCGCCGCCTTCATGGTGCAGCGCGGCTATGTCGGACGCGGCGTGCCGTTGTTGAAGCGCGTCGTCGGCCTTCCAGGGCAGCGGGTTTGCCGCGCCGGCCGCACGATCACGGTTGACGGGATCGAGATGGGCGAGGCGCTGGAGCGCGACCGGATCGGCCGTGAACTGCCCGCCTGGCAGGGCTGCCGCGTCATCGCGCCCGGCGAAATCTTCCTCATGAATTGGGATGTCCGCGACAGCCTGGACGGCCGTTACTTCGGACCCATCCCCGCAAGCTTCGTCATCGGCCGAGCGGTCCCGCTCTGGACCGATGAGGAAGGCGTCGGCCGCTTCGAGTGGCGCGCGCCGACGCACTGACTTCGCGCTTACCCAACCAATCACAAGGAGACTGACAATGCCCGCCAATATCTTTGAACCCACCGCCAACGGTTACGCCGGCCGCGTCCGGCTGTTCGGCATTGACGAGGCAATCGCGCTCGTCGCCATCGAGCCGGGCGACGGCGAGAACACGCCGGCCTATCGCATCCACCTCGACGACGAGGACGGCCCCGAGATCGGCGGGGCGTGGAAACGTGTCGGCGAACGCGCGGGGGACTACATCGCCCTGGAGATCGACAGCCCGCTTTTCCCTGCGCTGTTTCGCCCGGCGCTGTTCCAGACCGACGACGAGGCACACACCTTTCGGCTCGCGTGGAAGCGGCCGAAGGCGCGCGAGGATCGGAGCTAATTGGTGCGCGTTCCGATCATCCCTTTGTTCGCGGGAACGCACTCGCATCCCTTCGTCCCGCTCGGCGACAAGACGGCCGGCGCGCGCAGCGAAGGTCAAGGGCGGCCACCGGCCGGCGCTTTGCGCGCACCCTTTACCGTAGCGAGCACGCTGGCAGGCTGGCGTCATAGCGGCGACAGGAAGCCATGGCGCTATGCCGTCCTGTTGCTGGCCGGCGCACTATCAGTCTGCGCCGGATCGGGCGTCGCGGTCGCGCAATCCGCGTCGGTCGTGCGCCCGGTTGCCGTCGATCCCTATGCCGCGCACATCACCGAGGCGTCGCAGCGGTTCGGCATCCCCGAGCACTGGATTCGCGCCGTGTTGCGCGCCGAGAGCGCGGGCGACGTGCGCGCGATTTCGTCGGCCGGCGCGATGGGATTGATGCAGGTTATGCCCGACACTTGGGCGGGCCTGCGTGCCCGTCACCGGCTCGGCCGCGATCCCTATCAGCCCCGCGACAACATCCTCGCAGGCACGGCCTATCTGCGCGAAATGTGGGATCGCTACGGCAATGTCGGCGCGATGCTCGCGGCCTACAACGCCGGCCCCGGCCGCTACGACGAGCACCGTTCGACCGGCCGTCCGCTGCCGGCCGAAACCCGCGCCTATGTCGCCGCGCTCGCGCCGATCTTCGGCGGCGCGGCTGCATCTGAAGCGCCGTCATCGGCACCGCCACCGCCGCCCGACTGGCGCGACGCACCGCTCTTTGTGCTGCGCCCGAACGACAGCCAATCGACGGTCGCGCCGTCATCCGAGACACAACCCGGCGACCTGTTCGCTGCCGTTTCGGGGCCGGATCGCCGATGAAGATCGCCTATGCCGACCCGCCTTATATCGGCTGCGCACACCTCTACCGCGACCATCCCGACTATGCGGGCGAAGTCGATCATGCGCGCCTGATAGAGCGGCTGGATCGCAACTATGACGGCTGGATTTTGCACGCCGCCGCGACGCCCCGTTCCATTGCGACGCTCGCCCCATTTGTCGAGCGGACGGGCGCGCGGTGGATGGCCTGGGTGAAGGGATTCGCCGCGTTCAAGCGCAATATTCCCGTCGCGTTTGCGTGGGAGCCGGTCATCGTGAAGGCGGCGCGAAAGCCCGTCGTCAGCAAGCGCCTGGTGATGCGGGATTGGATTCAGGAGAGCATCACCCTGCGTCGCGGCCTCACTGGCGCGAAGCCCGAAGCGGTCTGCCATTGGGCGTTCGAGATGGTCGCCGCGCGCCCCGACGACACGCTCGACGACCTGTTTCCAGGCAGCGGCGCGGTCGCCGAAGCGTGGCGCACATGGCGTCTCAAATTCGCATTGCCGGACGAGCCGGCGGCGCGGGTCGCTGCACCCATCGGTGTGCAGGATCAGGCAGCGGATGGAGCAGAACCATGAGGGCCGGAGAGGCAGAGAAGGGCGAAAGAGCGGAGGGCAAGATAAAGGAAACCGGCACTAGGTCGGCCGGATTTCTGAAATTGTTGTTGTCTGCACACTGGTTAGGTGGTCCGCGAGCGGCACCATGCTTTTTGATCCCGCGTGCCGCGATATTGCGCAAAGCCTTGGCTTTGCTGGATTTCGACCGGCACCATGACCGCCGAACGCCCGATTTTCTTGGGTTTTGGCCGGAGGCGCGGACGTGAGCGCCGACGACGAAAACCGCTTCCGCCCGAAGCCCGGCCGCATCCGATCCGACGCGCCGAAGGGCGGCAAGACCAAGAGCTTTCTAACCCAGGCGAAGAAGATCGCTCGACAGCACAGCACCACGTCATCCAGATCGTCGCCGCGCCCAGGCAAGACCCCGACCGCCAAGGGCGGCAAGGGAGCGCGCTCGACTGGAGGACCGGGCGTCCGGCGTGGACGCGGCGCGGCCTTCGTGCGCGCTCGCACCCTGTCGGGCGGCTGGCGTCACAGCGCGCCCGGAATGCGCCGCGTCGTCGTCAAGACCCGCTACGTCAAGGAGGCGGGCAGGAACGGAAGGGCGGCCGCCCATCTGCGCTACATCCAGCGCGACGGCACATCGCGCGACGGCGAGCGCGGGCAGCTCTATTCGGCGACCGAGGACCGCGCCGATGGCGCTGCCTTCCTTGAGCGCGGCCAGGAGGATCGCCACCAATTCAGATTCATCGTCTCGCCGGAGGACGGCGCGGACCTGTCGGACCTGACAGCCTATACCCGCGACCTCATGCGCCAGATGGAAGCCGACCTTGGCACGAAACTCGATTGGGTTGCGGTCAATCACCACAACACCGGCCATCCCCATGTGCATGTCATCGTGCGCGGCAAGGATGACCTGGGCGAGAACCTTGTCATCAACGGCGACTATCTCGCCAACGGCATCCGCGAGCGGGCGAGCGAATTGACCACGCTGGAGCTTGGCCCCGTCACCGAGATCGAGCAGACCCGCAAGCTGTCGGCCGAGATCGACCAGGACCGTTTCACACGCATCGACCGGGCTATGGTCGAGGAAGCCGACGATAGGTTCCTCGACCTTCGCCAAGAGCCGGCCGAGCCGCGCCGCCAGTTCAACCGGGCGCTTCGCCTGCGCCGTCTCGCCAAGCTGGACAAGATGGGGTTGGCGACCGAGCACGCGCCGGGCGTTTGGGAATTGAGCGAGCGCATGGAGCCGACCTTGCGCGAGATGGGCGAGCGCGGCGACATCATCCGCAACATGCACAAGGCGTTGAAGGCCGATGGCCTGGAGCGCGACCCGCTGACCTTCCAAATCCATGACGGGCCGCCCGAAAAGCCCATCGTCGGCCGCGTCGTCGATAAGTATCTGTCCGACGAGCTGGGCGAGAACCTGACCGTCGTGGTGGACGGGATCGACGGCCGGACCCACCATGTCGCCGGCATCGACCCGGCCCGCGTCGAGGACGCGCGGATAGGCAGCGTCGTCGAGATCGGCCCGGCCGAAACGGCAAGCCGTCCGTCCGACCGAAGCATTGCCGCCATCGCCGAGGACGGCATCTACCGGCCGAGCCGGCATCTGGAGCAGGCCAAGTTCGAGGGGCGCGTTCCGGGCGGCGATTATGAAGGTTATGTTGATGCTCATGTGCGCCGGCTGGAGGCATTGCGCCGCGCCGGCATCGTCGAGCGGATCGACGCCGACCAATGGCGCATCCCCGAAGATTTCGAGAGCCGCGCCGCCGCCTACGACGCCGGCCGCAACCGGCAGGCCAGCGTTCGCGTCCTTTCGGTGCTCGACCTTGAAAAGCAGATCGGCGCGGACGGCGCGACCTGGCTCGACCGGCGCTTGGTTACGCCCGACGCAACCGACCTTGCATCGGCCGGCTTCGGCCAGCAGGTGCGCGAGGCGATGGACCAGCGCCGCGAGCATCACGTCGAGCATGGTGACGCCACGCGCAGCCGGGACGGCCGAATCTTCTATCGGCGCAATCTTCTCGCGACGCTGCGCGAGCGCGAGGTTGCCAGCTTCGGCACGGCGATGGCGGCGAACAAGTCGCTGCCGTTCCGCGCCGTCGCCGATGGCGAAACCGTCAGCGGCAAGTTCACTGGCACCGTGCAGCTAACCAGCGGCAAGTTCGCCATCGTCGAGAAAGCGCACGAGTTCACCCTTGTCCCATGGCGACCTGTCATCGACCGCCAGCTCGGCCGTGAAGTCGCGGGCGTCGTGCAGGGCGGTTCGGTGTCGTGGCAATTGGGCCGGCAGAAGGGTTTGGGGCTGTAGCGCTGTCCAACCGAGGCGCTGGCAATGCTGGTGCCGGACACCAAATAGTAACTAAATCATGTGATTGATTTAGTCGCTGATCCACGTTAAAGCTGACCATGGGACAGGGGCCGGCACGCACCGCAAGCGAGCGGACGGCTTTCGGTTCCCAAGATGAAGGATGGAGCACGGGCGTCATGTCGGGACGAAAGATCGAGCGCGGCGATCAAACTCGCGAGAAGCTGCTTATCGCAGCCGTGGATGTTTTCGGGCGTGTCGGCTTCGACGGCGCGACGACCCGGATGCTTTGCGAGAAGGCCGGGGCAAACCAGCAGGCAATTGCCTACTACTTCGGAAACAAGGACGGCCTTTACCTCGCTGCGGCCACCTCCATCGGGGATGGCATCAAGGATCATATCGCCCCGCTGCGAAGCCTCGTCTTTGCCCGTGTCGAAGAAGCGCGCTCGGGAACGCCACTTGGAACGGATGAGGCACGCCGCCTGCTGACCGAGATCATTCAGCGGATGGCGGCGCTATTCGTGAGCAGCCGTTCCGAGCCTTGGGCGCGCTTCATTATCCGCGAGCAGATGCAGCCGACTACGGCCTTTCGTTGCCTCTACGACGACTTGATGGGACCGCTGCTCAATATATGTGACCATCTAATTGGAACCTTGCTCGACGAAGACTCTGCTTCCGAGCATGTGCGCCTCAGAACCCTCGCATTGGTTGGAAGCGTCCTCATGTTCAGGATGGGGCGCGCTTCGGTCCTCGCCGCGCTCAATTGGGAGACGATAGACGACAAGGGCCTCGCGGCTGTTGAGGCTTTGGTGGTCGAACTTGTCGCGTCCATTGCGCCTGCCTCCTCGAATGTGGGGGGCGCATAGTGCCCCGCCGCATCATCATCCTGGCAGTCATCATCGCGGGCGTCGCAGCGGCGGGATACTACACTCGCGGCTTCGGCTTCTTGGACAAGCCCAACGAGGGGCTGATCCTCTATGGGAATGTCGATATTCGTCAGGTGAATCTCGGGTTTCGCGTTGCGGGTCGTATCGCCGAAATGCCGATTGATGAAGGTGCTTCGGTCGAGGCTGGGGCAACTCTGGCCCAGCTTGACCAACAGCCATTCATTGACGCGCTGGCGGGTGCGGAAGCGCAGGTTGCGACCGCTCGCGCCGAACTCGAAAAACGGCGCAACGGGAATCGACCCCAGGAAATTGCCCAGGCGGAGGCTGCGGTCGCCGTCCGAAGGGCGGACATGGTGCGAACACGAGAAGCCTTCCAGCGTCGCCGAGCGCTGGTTGCGACCGGCGCTGTATCCCAATCGGTTTTCGAGGCCGCCGAGGCTGAATACCTCGCCGCCGAGGCGCAGCTTCGGGCGGCAGAGGAAGCATTGGCGTTGCTTCGCGCCGGCTCTCGCGTCGAAGACATCGCGGCAGCGGAGGCGCAACTCGCGGCGGCGATAGCAGAACGCGATAGGGTGAAAACCAATCTGGCCGACACGACGCTTAAAGCACCGGACGCTGGCACGATCCTCACGCGAGCGGCCGAGCCCGGTGCCATCGTCCAATCCGGCGCAACTATCTTCACGCTCACCATCAATCGGCCGATCCGGGTGCGCGCCTATGTTGCCGAACCCGACCTTGGGCGGATTGCGCCCGGCATGACCGTGTTCGTAACCACTGACGGCAACCCCAAAGTCTATCGTGGTGTCATCGGCTTCATTTCACCAACCGCCGAATTTACGCCGAGGACGGTTCAGACCGAACAACTGCGCGCCGACCTCGTTTATCGTTTGAGGATCAACGTCACCGATCCCGATGACCGTCTCCGTCAAGGTCAGCCCGTGACCGTGAGGCTCCAGCAGAGCCCGGACCCAGGGGCGGGCCAGTGAAATGACAGAGGCAGTCGCCCACGCTGTAGATGTCACCAAACGCTTCGCGCCCAATGCAGCCCCGGCACTTGATGCCGTGAGCATGGAGGTGATGGGCGGCGTGATGACGGGCTTGGTCGGCCCCGATGGCGCGGGCAAGACAACCCTGATCCGTTTGCTCGCCGGATTGCTCGACCCGGATGAAGGGGAAGTTACCCTTCTTGGCGAGCCCGCCATCGCGGCCGACAGGTCGGCGCTAGGCTACATGCCGCAACGCTTCGGACTCTACGAAGACCTGTCGGTTATCGAGAACCTTTCGCTCTACGCTGATCTTCGCGGTTTACCCCCAGGGAAAGAACGCACGGAGCGCTTTTCCCAACTCCTGTCTTTCACGGACCTTGAGCGATTCCGCCCCCGGTTGGCTGGCCGTCTATCGGGCGGCATGAAGCAAAAGCTGGGCCTGGCCTGCGCGCTGGTGCGGCCCCCTCGCGTGCTGCTGCTTGATGAGCCTGGCGTTGGCGTCGATCCCGTGGCCAGGCGGGAACTATGGGCGATGGTCCGCCAGCTCACGACGGAGGGCATGGGCGTCGTCTGGTCCACCGCCTATCTCGACGAAGCCGAGAAGTGCGATACGGTATTCCTGCTGAACGAAGGCAAGCTGCTGTTCAGTGGACCGCCGAAGCGGCTGACATCCCGTGTCGAAGGTCGGACCTATCGTCTGTTTGGTCCTTCCGAAAGCCGGCGGTCTTTACTCGCCAGCCTTGTCCTTCGCGACGATGTAAAGGACGCCACCATTCAGGGCGCTTCCGTTCGCGTCCTCATGGACGAAGGCGCTGCTGCGCCGACCACAGAACGATTCGGAATGTCGCAGGGCGACCGAATCGAAGCCGTGCAGCCGCGATTTGAGGATGCGTTCATTGACATCCTTGGTGGAGGACCGAAAGGCGTCAGCCAACTCGCCGCGAGCTACAAGCCCATCGAAAAGTCCGACGCGCCGGCCATCGAGGCGCGAGGGCTTACCAAGGTGTTTGGGACGTTCACGGCGGCAGGCGACATCACATTCTCCGTGCCGCAAGGCCGGATATTCGGCCTTCTCGGGCCGAACGGCGCGGGCAAATCCACGACCTTCAAGATGCTTTGCGGGCTTCTCACGCCGACAGCGGGCGAAGGCCGCGTTGCCGGCCATGATCTTCGCACCGCCAGCGCGGAGGCGCGTCAGTCTCTCGGCTACATGGCGCAGAAATTTTCCTTGTATGGCGATCTTAGCGTCAAACAAAATCTGGACTTCTTCGCCGGAGCCTATGGCTTGAACCGACGCCAGCGGGCCGAGGCCGTTGCGCGCGTCATCGACATTTTCCAGCTTGAACGTCATCTGCCGGTGAACAGCGGAACATTGCCGCTAGGCTTCAAGCAACGGCTCTCGCTTGCCTGCGCCGTGCTCCATCAACCGCCCGTGCTTTTCTTGGATGAGCCGACATCGGGCGTGGACCCTATCACCCGCCGCGAGTTCTGGTTGCACATCAACGGCCTCGTGCAACGCGGCGTGACGGTGCTCGTCACCACCCACTTTATGGAAGAAGCGGAATATTGCGACCGCATAGCGCTGATCTATCGCGCGCAGGAAATCGCCCAAGGCACGCCCGAAGACCTCAAAACCCGCGCGGCTGAAATCAGTGGCGGCACAGACCTTACGATGGAGGACGCTTTTATTGCGCTGATCGAGGAAACGGATCGAAAGCGGGAGGCCGCATGAACGACCGCTTCTATCCTCGACGCTTCATGGCCCTGCTCGTCAAGGAGTCGCTACAGATTCTCCGCGACCCCTCGACGATGCTGATTGCCTTTGTGCTGCCGCTGCTCCTGCTTTTCCTGTTTGGATACGGTGTGTCTCTCGATACGGCGAGGACGCGGATCGGCTTGGCGGTTCAAGATTCCAGCGAAGCGGCGGCCAGCCTGGCGGGGGCCTACCGATCATCCCGGTGGTTTCAGGTTCAATCCCGGCGCGACGTGACTTCGCTCAAGGATGAACTGATCGCTGGGCATATCCGGGGCATCGTGGTCATTCCGAGTGATTTCGGCCAGAGGGTCGCAGCCGGGATCGACGCGCCGATCCAGGTGATTACCGATGGCTCGCTGCCGAACACGGCATCCTTTGTCGCCGCCTATGCCGAAGGTGTTCGGGCTACCTGGGCGGAAGGCCGTGCATTGGATCGTGGTGTGCGACTAGCTCCCGCAATCGCCCCGCTGCCCCGCTTCTGGTTCAATCCGGGCCTCGAAAGTCGCTTCGCTCTCATTCCCGGCTCGATCAGCATTGTCATGACGATGATCGGGACGCTTCTGACCGCGCTCGTCGTCGCGCGGGAATGGGAGCGCGGCACGCTCGAAGCGTTGATGGCTACGCCCGTCAGCATGGGCGAGTTCCTGGCCACGAAAATCATTCCCTATTTCGTGCTCGGGCTCGGTTCGATGACGCTCTGCGTCATCGTCGCCGTCTTCCTGTTCGGCGTGCCCTTTAGAGGGTCGATCCTCGCGCTGTATGCGGTTGGCGCGGCCTTCCTCATGCCAGCATTGGGCCAAGGCTTGCTGATTTCGGCGGCGACGAAGAATCAGTTCGTGGCCAGCCAGGTTGCGTTGCTAACGGCATTTATGCCGGGCCTGCTGCTGTCTGGATTTCTGTTCGAGATCGGCTCGATGCCGAAATTCATTCAGGGGATGACCTATGCGGTTCCAGCCCGCTACTTCATCCCGCCCCTGACCAGCGTTTTCGTGGTGGGCGATCTTTGGCCGATGTTCGTTCGCAGCATCCTGGCGATGCTGGGTTTCGGCCTCCTGTTCTTCGGCCTCGCCTTCCGAGTGACGCGCCGGAGGATCGCATGATGAGTTCCGCCAGCTTCGCGCGACTATCTGCGATCATCGTGAAAGAGCTATGGGCGGTCTTTCGCGACCCCAGGGCTCGCATCACCCTTATTGCGCCTCCGTTACTTCAACTCGTCCTGTTCGGATTCGCGGCGACGCTGGAAGTGCGCAACTTCGACGTTGGCGTGCTCGACCGCGATTCCGGCATCTGGAGCCATGAAATTGTTTCGCGGGTGGCAGGCAGCCCCAACGTCGGCCGCATGGTGCCGCTCGCCTCGCCCGACGACATGCGGGAGGCAATCAACAATCAGCAGGTCATCGCCGTTCTCAGTTTCGATTCGCGATTCAGCGCGGCTATCGAGGGCGGGCAGATTGGCGAGGTTCAGATCGTCCTAGACGGGCGACGCTCGAACGCATCGCAGATCGTTTCCTCATACCTGCAACAGATCATTGGCCAGGTCGCAGCCGAAGCGCGCCCCGCCGCAACTCCAGGGCAGTCCACTACCCGAACCGTCGTCACCAACTGGTTCAATCCCGCGCTGATATACCTTTGGTTCGTGATGCCGGCGTTGCTTGTGACCCTGGGCGCAACCGGCACCTTGTCGATTACGGCTCAATCCGTTGCCCGCGAGCGGGAGCTAGGCACCTTCGATCAGCTTATGGTTTCGCCGTTGAGGGTCCACGAAATCCTCATTGGCAAGATGGCACCGCCTTTGCTGATCGGATTCTTCAATGCCACGCTCTATGTGATCCTTATCCCCACGGTCTTCGGAGTGCCGCTTACCGGCTCCGTGGCGTCGTTCTACTTCTCTCTGTTCTTCTATGTAGTATCGCTGATCGGCGTCGGAATGCTGGTATCCACGTTGTCGCAAACCCAGCAACAAGCCTTTCTCGGCATGTTTCTGGTGACGGTGCCGCTAATCCTGCTGTCCGGCTTCGCCACTCCAGTCGATAACATGCCCGGCTGGCTACAG
The DNA here is from genome assembly GCF_000722555.1 of Sphingobium sp. DC-2. NCBI lineage: Bacteria > Pseudomonadati > Pseudomonadota > Alphaproteobacteria > Sphingomonadales > Sphingobiaceae > Sphingobium > Sphingobium sp. DC-2. Next base: position 30,975 of record NZ_JNAC01000067.1, read on the forward strand.
GTGATCGCTTTCGCCAATCCCTGTCGGCATTTCCTCGTCGTCTCCGAAGGCGTCTTCCTGAAAGACATGCCGGCGGCGGTCATTCTCGCGAACACATGGCCGCTGGCGGCTATCGCGTCCGTCACGCTGACCGTTTCGGCAATTCTTTTCCGCGCTCGGATGGAGTAGCCCATGCGTCATCCCCCGTTCCCGGCACTACTAGCTTCTCTTAGCGTTGCGGCCTGCACGGTCGGACCAAGCTATGTCGAATCCAGCCCGGCGGTGGCGCCCGGCTGGATTTCCGCTGCCAATCCACATCCGATTGATGAAGATTGGTGGCGCTCGCTCAATGATTCACAGCTCGTTGAACTTGTGGAATTGGCTGTAACCAGCAACCACGACGTTCGGGAGGCGGAAGCGCGCCTACGCGAAGCGCGGGCGCTACGCGACGCCGCACGCGGTCGCGCTGGTCCAGATGCAGCACTATCCGGCGCGGCCACGGCGAACCGCGTCAGCGAAAACGGTCAATTGCCGGTTGCCAATGTTCCGGGGTTCGATCCTCAATTTTCCCTTTTCGATTTCGGATTCGATGCGTCGTGGGAAATCGACCTATGGGGCCGAACACGGCGTAGCATCGAAGCGGCGGACGCCCGTGCAGAGGCAATGCAGGAAGCCCGGCGCAATGTCATCTTACAGGTGATCGCAGAGGTTGTCCGAAGCTACGTCGATCTACGCGGCTCCCAAACTAGGCTGTTGGTTGCTCGCGCAGACGCCAACGCACAGCAGGCCATCGCCAGCCTGGTCGAAAGGCGGTTTAGGTCCGGCGAGGCGTCGCGCTTCGACTTTGCTCGTGCCGACACACAGGCTCGGGCAGCCAGCGTAAGCCTTGATGGGATTGAGGCCGACGCGCGCGCGGCAGCCTATCGCTTATCCTTGCTAACTGGCCAAGCACCGGGGGCCACTTCACTTCGGTTGTTGAGCCCTGGGTCGCTTCCGGTTGCTCCATCGCAGATTACGGCTGGGCTTCCATCCGAACTGTTAAGGCGACGCCCGGATATACGTCAGGCAGAGCGCGAATTGGCGGCTTTCACCGCTGACGTTGGCGTGGCCACGGCTGACCTCTTTCCGCGACTATCGCTCATTGGGTCGATTGGTCAGCAAGCTCAGAGCGCGGGCGATCTGGCATCGGGGGCGAGCACACGATTGCAAGTTGGGCCGAGCTTCCATTGGCCCATATTCTCCATGGGGCGCATCCGAGCGCAGATTCGGGCGGCGGATGCCCGAGCCGATGCAGCCATGATCCGCTACGAGCGGAGCGTAACGGGCGCGCTTACTGACAGTGAGACGGCGCTTAACCGATATGCCGCCGCACAGATCATGCGCCGGAAAGCGGAGGGGGCGACAACGCAGGCGGCCGCTGCGGTCGATCTTGCCCGCCAGCGCTACCAGGCTGGCGAGGACGACCTAACGATATTGCTGGACGCGCAATCCGCATACAGCGCTGCGGAGCGTGCGAGTCTTGATGCTCGCGTCGGTGAACTGATGGCCGTTGTCGCTCTCTACAAGGCACTAGGGGGCGGATGGGAGGCCGCCGTCTCATGATCGGTCTGCCGCTGATTTTCCGGTCAGACATTCACAATGTTCCCGGTATCCGGCGCGACGGTCGCCGTCGATTGACCGAGCACAGGTGAAACGGTGCGGCGGCGGCGTTCAACACCCATGATCGACCGCAAATGGGGAGTGCCGACCTCGTTGGGTTCACGCATTCCCCTCGCGTCCCTCATTCAAACGCTCGCCGTCGCCGAATATCTGAACTTCCGGCACGCTGCGAACGCACTCGGCGTCAGCCTGTCGAGCGTCAGTGCTCGCGTGAAGACGCTGGAGCAAGACCTTGGCGTTTTGCTGTTCGAGCGCCATGCGCGAGGCGTCCGGCTGACAGAGGCCGGTCGCCAGTTCGTCGAGCATGTTGCGGCCGGCGTCGATCAACTCGACCATGCCGTGAAGACCGCCGGCATGGCGGCGTCAGGAGAGTGCGGACGCCTGCGCATCGGCGTCCATGCCCTGATCCCTCGCAGCTTCCTCGCAGGACTGATCGGACAGTATCGCGAAGACTATCCCGGCATCGAAGTCGAGATCACGGAAGGCACAGCACGCGATGCGGTTATGCAATTGCGCGCCGACCGTCTGGACATCGTATTCATGGCAGGCACGCCCGAGCTACCCGACTGCCACACGCGGCGGATATGGACCGAACCGCTGGTCGCCGCGCTGCCGGATAGGCATCGGCTCGCCAAGCAAGCCGCCGTCACCTGGGCCGATCTAGCGGGCGAGACGTTCCTTGCCCGGCACGGCGGCACCGGCCCACAAGTCCATGACCATATCGTGCTGCGCCTTGCCGGACGCTGGCCGGCATCATCTATCCAACGCTTCGATGTCGAGCGCGGCACGCTGCTTTCCATGGTCGGACAGGGCTTCGGCGTCACCATCGTCGGCGCGGCTACGTCGCTGCTACGAACTTCCGACGTTACTTTCCTTCCGGTCGCGGACGAACCGGAGCCGGTTCCTTTCTCGGCCGTCTGGTCGCCATTCAACTGTAGCGCGGCACTTCGCAATTTGCTCACCCTCGCAAGAGAAATGGGGCGAACTATCCCGGCGGATTGAGTCTCGTCCGCGATTCGTTACGGTCTTCCCGCGACAGACATCCGCGCAGATAAATGAGTGGACGCAACCCGTCCTATTTGCCGCCGATAGTATCCGACAGCCCTCCCGCTCTACCTTTCCTGTTGCCTGTCCCATAATTGCCTACTCTCTGATCGGCTCCGTCTCTTTTTCCGACTGGAGCCCGTATGCGCGGAGGCCGAATCCTTTGGGGTCAGATCGCCGTCGTCTTCACCATCGTTCTGGTGATGACTTGGGCGGCGACGCAATGGACCGCATGGCGTCTCGGCTTTCAGGCGCAGCTCGGCAATCCATGGTTCGAGCTGGCTGGCTGGCCGATCTACTACCCACCCGCGCTGTTCTGGTGGTGGTATGCCTTCGACGCCTATGCGCCTTCGATCTTCGTCGAGGGTGGCGTCATCGCAGCGTCGGGCGGGCTTATGGCCATCGCCGCCGCAATCATGATGTCGATCATCCGGGCGCGGGAGGCGCGCAACGTCGCCACCTATGGATCGGCACGATGGGCCGAGGACAAGGAAATCCGCACGGCCGGATTGCTCGGCCCCGATGGCGTCGTGCTCGGCCGGCGCGAACGCGACTATCTGCGCCATGATGGGCCGGAGCATGTGCTTTGCTTCGCACCTACGCGGTCAGGCAAAGGCGTCGGCCTCGTGGTGCCGACGCTGCTAACCTGGCCGGGAAGCTGCATCGTCCACGATATAAAAGGGGAGAACTGGACGCTGACCGCCGGCTTCCGCGCGAAGCACGGCCGCGTTCTGCTGTTCGATCCCACGAACGCCAGATCGTCGGCCTACAACCCGCTACTGGAGGTGCGCCAGGGCGAATGGGAAGTCCGCGACGTGCAGAACATCGCGGATATTCTCGTCGATCCCGAAGGGAGCTTGGATCGAAGAAACCATTGGGAGAAGACGAGCCACAGCCTGCTTGTCGGCGCAATCCTGCACGTCCTCTATGCCGAACCCGACAAGACGCTGGCCGGCGTCGCCAGCTTCCTTTCCGATCCGAAGCGCCCCGTCGAGGCGACCTTGCGCGCGATGATGGACACGCCGCACCTGGGCGAAGCCGGCGTTCATCCCGTCATCGCGTCATCGGCCCGCGAGCTGTTGAACAAGAGCGAGAACGAGCGCAGCGGCGTGTTGTCCACCGCCATGTCGTTCCTGGGTTTGTATCGCGATCCCGTCGTGGCGCGCGTCACGGCGCGGTGCGACTGGCGCATTGCCGATCTTGTCGGCAGCAGGAAGCCGGTCAGCCTCTACCTTGTCGTGCCGCCGTCCGACATCAACCGCACCAAGCCGCTCATTCGCCTGATCCTCAATCAGATCGGCAGGCGGTTGACGGAGGAATTGCACACGTCCGGCAAGCGGCATCGACTGCTGTTGATGCTCGACGAGTTTCCTGCGCTCGGCCGGCTCGATTTCTTTGAATCCGCGCTCGCCTTCATGGCCGGATATGGCCTCAAATCCTTCCTGATCGCGCAGAGCCTCAATCAGATCGAAAAGGCTTACGGGGCGAACAACAGCGTATTGGATAATTGCCACGTCCGCGTCGCCTTCGCCACGAACGACGAGCGGACCGCGAAACGGATCAGCGATGCGCTTGGCACCGCGACCGAGTTGCGCGACTCTACCAACTACGCAGGACACAGATTAGCGCCATGGCTGGGGCATCTCATGGTGTCACGGCAGGAGACAGCGCGGCCGCTGCTCACGCCGGGCGAGGTGATGCAGCTCCCGCCATCCGATGAAATCGTGATGGTCGCCGGCACGCCGCCCATCCGCGCGACCAAGGCTCGCTATTTCGAGGATGCGCGGTTCATGGAACGCATCCTGACCCCGCCCGATCCGGCAGCCGATCCCGCCGCCGCGAACCCGTCATCCGACGATTGGTCGAGCCGCATCGTCGCGGCGACGAAAGCAGCGGCCCCGGCCACGGCCGGCGGGACCGAAGGCGATCCGGCCAATGCCGGTATCCGCCGCGAGCCGGAATTGCCGGAGCATGAGGAAATCATCTCGCCGCCACGTCCGCCCGAACAGGAGTTCGACATTCTGGACGATGAACCGGACGTTGACGCCGCCAAAGCCCGCGCGCTGCGCCAGCGTATGCGGATGGTCGCGCGGCAAGCGTCGCTGGACCCCGGCGACGGCATCGAGCTTTGAGGATACGCCCATGACCACCCGAACCCGCATGAACGTCTATTTCGCCCCGGACTTGCTCGCCCAGGTCGAGGCGCTGGCGCTGCGCCGCCAAGTGTCGAAATCCGCCATCGTCGAGGCAGCCGTCGCTTCCTTCCTGTCCGGCGACAGTTCGGATCGGCTGGAGGCGGCCATGTCGCGCCGCCTCGACAAGCTCGGCCGCGAGATCCACGCGCTCGACGAGGATCTTGCCGTGCTCGGCGAAACCGTCTCGCTGTTCGTCAACATCTGGCTTTCCGCCACGCCGCCGCTGCCGGAGAGCGCGCAGGCCGCCGCCCGCGCGAAAGGTGCCGAACGGTTCGAGGGTTTCATGCAGACGCTCGGCCGGCGTCTTGCGACCGGCGACAGGTTCCTCAAAGAGTTGTCGCGCGATGTCGATTCGCTTCCCGATAGTCCATCGCAAGATCAGTTCGAGGCCGATGGCAGCGTAACCTGAATTTCCAACCCGTCCTATTCGCCGCCGATAGCCGCCGATCACCGCATCCTCTTCGATACTTGTTGAATCAGCCTGATTTCAGGCTCCTTTAATCGACCCCGTTGCGGGGACGGTCTGTCGCGCCCCGTCAGGAATCGGGGCCGATATGACATCCACACACCATAAGCCGGAAGCGATACAGCGCGGCGCGCGCATGTTGCGCACCGCGCTCGGCGCGGCCATCGCCCGGTTTCTGGAAGACCCGGCCGTGGTTGAGGTCATGCTGAATCCAGACGGGCGAATCTGGATCGACCGACTTTCCGAAGGGCTGGCCGACACGGGCGAAACGATGTCGCCGGCCGATGGCGAACGCATCGTCCGTCTTGTCGCTCACCACGTCGGCGCAGAGGTTCACGCGCGATCCCCGCGCGTCTCGGCAGAGCTTCCCGAAACCGGCGAGCGGTTCGAGGGACTTTTGCCGCCCGTCGTCGCTGCACCGGCATTTGCGATCAGGAAGCCCGCCGTCGCGGTGTTCAGCCTCGACGACTATGTGGCGGCCGGCATCATGTCCGCCGACCAGGCCGTGACGTTGCGCGAGGCGGTCGCATCCCGCGCCAATGTATTGGTGGCGGGCGGCACCTCCACCGGCAAGACCACGCTGACCAACGCGCTGCTCGCCGAGGTGGCGAAGGGCGCGGATCGCGTCGTCATCATCGAGGATACGCGCGAGCTGCAATGCGCCGCGCCCAACCTTGTCGCCATGCGGACGAAATCCGATCTTGTGCGGTCCTCGCTTCGCCTGCGCCCCGACCGCATCCCCATCGGCGAGGTGCGCGGCGCGGAAGCCCTCGACCTCCTGAAAGCGTGGGGCACGGGCCATCCGGGCGGCATCGGCACCATCCATGCCGGCACCGGCATCGGCGCGCTCCGTCGCCTTGAACAGCTCATTCAAGAGGCTGTCGTCACGGTCCCGCGCGCCCTGATCGCGGAAACCATCGACCTTGTTGCCGTCCTTTCCGGGCGCGGTTCCGCGCGCCGGCTGGCCGAACTCGCCCGCGTCGAAGGGCTGGGGTCGGACGGCGATTACCGCATCACCCCCGCAATCCCCAACAGCACAGGAGAACCCAAATGATCCGCACGCTTTCGCGCGGCTACCGCACCATGGCGACCGCAACCGCCGCTGTTTCCATCAGCATCATCCTCGCCCCGGCCGCTCATGCGTCCGGCTCGTCAATGCCGTGGGAGCAACCGCTTCAACAAGTCCTTCAATCCATCGAAGGGCCGGTTGCCAAGGTGGTGGCCGTTATCATCATCATCGCAACCGGCCTGACCCTCGCGTTCGGCGATACCAGCGGCGGCTTCCGTCGCCTGATCCAGATCGTATTCGGTCTGTCCATCGCGTTCGCGGCATCGAGCTTCTTCCTGTCGTTCTTCTCGTTCGGCGGCGGGGCGCTCGTTTGATGGCCGCCGTCCTCGAACAACTCGACGCGGTGCCGGGATTTTCGGTCCCGGTCCATCGGGCGCTGACCGAGCACATCATGCTCGGCGGCGCACCGCGCTCCATCGCCATCATGAACGGCACGCTCGCCGGGGCCGTGGGCCTTGGCCTGCGCCTCTGGCTTGTGGGCCTCGCCATATGGGCCATCGGCCATTTCGCGGCCGTATGGGCGGCGAAGCGCGACCCACTCTTTGTCGAGGTGGGGCGGCGGCATCTGCGCATCCCCGCAAACCTTGCAGCGTGAGGGCGTGGCCATGATGAACCTCGCCGAATATCGCCGCACCGCCAGTCGCCTTGCCGACTTTCTGCCCTGGGCCGCGCTGGTCGGCTCTGGCGTCGTCTTGAACAAGGACGGCTCGTTCCAGCGCACGGCCAGGTTTCGCGGTCCCGATTTGGATTCCGCCGTTGCGGCCGAGCTGGTCGCCGTCGCCGGTCGCATCAACAACGCCTTCCGCCGTCTCGGATCGGGCTGGGCGATTTTCGTCGAGGCGCAGCGCAGCGAGGCCGCGACCTATCCCGACAGCACGTTTCCCGATCCGGCGTCGGCCTTGCTCGACGCCGAGCGCAAGGCCGCCTTCGAGGAAGCCGGCGCGCATTTCGTGTCGGGCTATTTCCTGACCTTCCTCTACATGCCCCCGGCCGAGGAAGCCGCCCGCGCCGAAACCTGGCTCTATGAAGGCCGCGAGCAATCCGGCGTCGATCCCTATGAAGTGCTGCGCGGTTTCATCGACCGCACCGACCGCGTGCTCGCATTGCTCGACGGCTTCATGCCGTCCTGCCGGTGGCTCGACGACAGCGAAACGCTGACCTACCTCCATTCCACCGTCTCGACCAACCGGCATCGCGTCCGCGTTCCCGAAACGCCGATCTATCTCGACGCGCTGCTCGCCGACCAGCCGTTGACCGGCGGGCTGGAGCCGCGCCTTGGCGACCAGCATCTCCGCGTCCTGACCGTCACCGGCTTTCCCACCGCGACAACGCCCGGCCTGCTCGACGACTTGAACCGGCTCGCCTTCCCGTATCGCTGGAGCACGCGCGCGGTCCTGCTCGACAAGACCGACGCGACGAAGCTGCTCACCAGGATCAGGCGGCAATGGTTCGCGAAGCGCAAAAGCATCGCCGCGATCTTGAAAGAGGTGATGACCAACGAGGCATCCGTTCTCGTCGATACGGACGCCGCCAACAAGGCCGCCGACGCCGACATGGCCTTGCAGGAGCTTGGGGCAGATGTCGCCGGCATGGCCTACGTCACCGCCACCATCACCGTATGGGACGCGGACCCCAGGATTGCCGACGAGAAATTGCGGCTGGCCGAAAAGGTCATCCAGGGCCGCGACTTCACCGCCATGGTGGAGACGGTCAACGCGGTTGACGCATGGCTCGGCAGCTTGCCCGGCCACGCCTACGCGAACGTCCGGCAGCCGCCCATCAGCACTTTGAATCTCGCCCACATGATCCCGCTTTCAGCGGTGTGGGCGGGGCCGGAACGGGACGAGCATTTCGGTGCGCCCCCTCTGCTTTATGCAAAGACCGAAGGCTCGACCCCGTTCCGGTTTTCCCTTCACGTCGGCGATGTCGGCCATACGCTCGTCGTCGGCCCCACAGGCGCGGGTAAGTCCGTCTTGCTCGCACTTATGGCGCTCCAGTTCCGGCGCTACGACCGCAGCCAAGTCTTCGCCTTCGATTTCGGCGGCAGCATCCGCGCCGCGTCGCTCGCAATGGGCGGCGACTGGCACGACCTGGGCGGCGGCCTGACCGAAGGTTCCGACGCTTCCGTATCGCTCCAGCCGCTCGCCCGCATTCACGACACCTATGAACGCGCCTGGGCGGCCGACTGGATCGTGGCCATCCTCATGCGCGAAGGCATGACGATCACGCCGGAGGTGAAGGAACATATCTGGACGGCGCTGACCTCGCTTGCCTCCGCGCCAATCGGGGAACGCACCATCACCGGCCTCGCGGTGCTGCTGCAATCCAACGACCTCAAACAAGCCCTTCGGCCGTATTGCGTCGGCGGTCCTTATGGCCGGCTGCTCGATGCCGAAGCCGAACATCTCGGCTCGGCCGACGTGCAGGCGTTCGAGATTGAGGGGCTTGTCGGCACGGGAGCCGCGCCCGCCGTTCTGGCCTACCTGTTTCACCGCATCGGCGACAGGTTGGACGGGCGGCCGACGCTGCTCATCATCGACGAGGGTTGGCTTGCGCTCGACGATGAAGGCTTTGCCGGCCAGCTCCGCGAGTGGCTTAAAACGCTGCGCAAGAAGAACGCCAGCGTCATCTTCGCCACGCAAAGCCTGTCCGACATCGACGGCAGCAACATTGCGCCTGCGATCATCGAGAGCTGCCCGACGCGGCTGCTTTTGCCGAACGAGCGTGCCATCGAGCCGCAGATCACCGCCATCTATCGGCGCTTCGGCCTCAATGACCGCCAGATAGAGTTGATCGCCCGCGCTACGCCGAAGCGGGATTACTACTGCCAGTCGCGGCGCGGCAATCGCCTGTTCGAGCTGGGCCTGTCCGAAATCGGCCTCGCGCTCTGCGCCGCATCCGCCAAATCCGATCAGACGCTCATTGCGCAGATCGTCGCCGAACACGGCCGCGACGGCTTTCTCGCGGCTTGGCTCACGACCCGCGATGTCGGCTGGGCCGTCGAGCTTCTTCCGAACTTCCCGACGCTGATCCCCCAAACCGAAAAGGAGTCCCAACCATGACCATTCGTCTTTTCCGCTCGCGTGCCATCGTCATGGCCGCAACGATGCTCGCCGCCCCGCTGGCCGTTTCGTCCATGCTGGCAACGCCGGCACATGCGCAATTCGGAAGGATCGTCTTCGACCCGTCGAACTATGCGCAAAACATCCTCACGGCCGCGCGCACGCTGGAGCAGATCAATCATCAGATCACCTCGCTCCAGAACGAGGCGACCATGTTGATGAACCAGGCGCGCAATCTGGCGAGCCTGCCGTTCTCGTCGCTCCAGCAGCTTCAACAGAACGTCCAGCGCACGCAGCAGCTTTTGAGCCAGGCGCAGAACATCGCCTTCGACGTGCAGCGCATCGACCAGGCGTTCCAGCAGCAATACGGCAACGTGTCGATGTCGGCGACGGATCAGCAGCTCGTCGCCAACGCTCGCACGCGCTGGCAGAACACCGTAGGCGGCTTGCAGGACGCCATGCGCGTTCAGGCCGGCGTCGTCGGCAACATCGACAGCAACCGCACGCAGATGTCGGAGCTGGTCGGCCAGAGCCAGAACGCGACCGGCGCGCTCCAGGCGACGCAAGCCGGCAACCAGCTTCTAGCCCTCCAGTCGCAGCAGCTTTCCGACCTTGTTGCGTTGCTCGCAGCCAACGGCCGGGCGGGCGCGCTGACCGAGGCCGAACGCGCAGCGGCGGCCGAACAGGGGCGCGAGCAGCGCCGTCGCTTCCTCACGCCCGGCAACGGCTACCAGCCCGGCAACGCGCAAATGTTCAACAACGGCAATTGAGGGCGCGGCCATGGACGGCAAGATGCTGGCCCGGCTGGGCGCAATCGTATTCGTGGCCATCGCCATCACGGCGACAGCCATCGAAATGACCCGCAAGGAAGACGCGCCGGCATCGCCGCCGCGTCTTCTCCAGCCCGAACGTGACCCGCTGCGCGAAGGGCAGCGCCGGTGCCAGCAGCTTGGCCAGCAGGCCGCCGACGACGCGGAATGCCTACGTGTATGGGCCGAAACCCGTGACCGCTTTCTCGGCCGGACGCGCGCGCCGGCCGCACCGGAAGGGCGGTGACGCATGGGCGGCGCAGGCGTCATCGACAATTTTCTCGGCACGTTCACGCAATACATCGACTCCGGCTTCGGCCTGTTGGGTGGCGAGGTGGCGTTCATCGCCACCACGCTCATCGTCATCGACGTGACGCTCGCAGCGCTGTTCTGGAGCTGGAGCGCAGACGACGACATCATTGCGCGGCTGGTGAAGAAGACGCTGTTCGTCGGCGTCTTCGCCTATCTTATCGGCAACTGGAACAACCTCGCGAAGATCGTCTTCGACAGTTTCGCCGGCCTGGGCCTGAAAGCATCCGGCACGGGCTTCACCGCGCAGGATTTGATGCGGCCCGGCAAGGTGGCGCAAACCGGCCTCGACGCAGCGCGTCCGCTGCTCGATTCCATTTCCGACTTGATGGGCTGGATCGCGTTCTTCGAGAACTTCATTCAGATCGCGTGCCTGCTGTTCGCCTGGGCGCTCGTCATCCTCGCCTTCTTCATTTTGGCGATCCAGCTTTTCGTGACGCTGATCGAGTTCAAATTGAGCACGTTGGCAGGCTTCGTGCTGATCCCGTTCGGCCTGTTCGGCAAGACCGCCTTCATGGCCGAGCGCGTGCTTGGCAATGTGATTTCCAGCGGCATCAAAGTGCTGGTGCTCGCCGTCATCGTCGGCATCGGCTCGACGCTGTTTTCGCAATTCACGCAAGGCTTCGGCGGCCAGACTCCTAGCATCGACGACGCCATGGCCATCGTGCTCGCGGCGCTTTCGCTCGTCGGGCTGGGCATCTTCGGCCCCGGCATCGCTTCCGGCCTTGTTAGCGGCGGCCCGCAGCTCGGCGCGGGCGCGGCGGTCGGCACCGGCCTTGCCGTTGGTGGCGCGGCGCTAGCCGCAGGCGGTGCAGCCGGGCTTGCCGCAAAGGGAGGCGCTGCCGCCGTGCGCGGAGGCGCGACCGCAGCCGGCGCTGCATCCGCCGCCTATAGCCTTGGCTCGCTCGGCCAGTCCGGCGCGGCGGGCGTGGCGTCCGGCCTGGGCGGCGTGGCGCGCGCCGTAGGCAGCACAGCCACATCGCCGCTGCGCCGGGCGGCGGCAAGCGTCAAATCCAGCTTTTCCGATGGCGTGAAAGCCGGGTTCGGCGCGACCGGCGGCACATCCTCCATGGGATCGGCCGGCAGCACGTCCGCATCCGCGCCGGCCGCTGGCACATCGCCCGGTTGGGCGCAGCGGATGCGCCAATCCGGCCACACCGGCCATGCCGTCCAGACGGCCGCGCACGCCGTCCGCTCTGGCGACAGCCACGCCTCTGGTTCTTCCGTCAACCTCTCTGAAAGCGACCGCACATGAGCATCTTCAAGCGACCCGCCGTGCATTACGGCAAGACCCCACAACCCGAAACGCCTTATCAGCGCGCCGCGCAGGTTTGGGATGAGCGCATAGGCTCGGCCCGCGTGCAGGCGAAGAACTGGCGCTACATGGCGTTCGGCAGCCTGATCCTTTCGGCCGGCTTCGCCGCCGCGCTTGTCTGGCAATCGGCGCGCGGGACCGTCGTGCCCTGGGTAGTCCAAGTTGATCGGCTCGGCCAGGCGCAGGCCGTCGCGCCCGCCACAGCCGACTTCCGCCCGACCGATCCGCAAGTGGCATGGCACCTGGGGCGCTTTATCGAACAGGTCAGGAGTATCCCCGCCGATCCCATCATCGTCCGCCAGAACTGGCTACGCGCATACGAGTGGACGACTGACAGGGGCGCGGCGGCGCTCAACGACTATGCGCGCGCCAACGACCCCTTCACCAAGGTCGGAAAGCAACAAGTCGCGGTCGAGGTGTCGAGCGTCATCCGCGCCTCGCCGGATAGCTTCCGCGTCGCTTGGACCGAACGCCACTACGAATCCGGCCAGCTTTCAACAACCGAGCGATGGACCGCGATCCTGACCATCGCAATCCAGCCGCCGCGCGATACCGAACGGCTGCGCGCCAATCCGTTGGGAATCTACGTCAATGCAATTTCGTGGTCGCGGGAGATGAGCCAATGAGGACGATCATCCGCACCCCGGCGATTCCCGCCGTCCTGCTTTCCGCAACCATGCTTGCCGGCTGCGCGACCTACAAACCGCCGCAGATCAGCTACGATGCGAGCGTGCCGCCGTTGCCGGCCGTCCCCGCGGCCGTCACCGACGACCGGCCGCGGCCGATCCATATCCCGCCCGCCTGGACCGTCGCACGCGGCGGCACCGCCGCCGGCACACCGACCGCGCGCGTCGAGAACGCCAATGCCGCCGCCCGCGTGCAGCCGCGCCGCGAGGGCTATTACAACTCCATCCAGATTTACCCGTGGAGCGACGGCGCGCTCTATCAGGTCTATGCCGCGCCGGGCCAGATCACGAACATCGCCCTGGAGCCAGGCGAAAGCCTGACCGGCGCAGGGCCGATAGCGGCCGGCGACACGGCACGCTGGATTATCGGCGATACGGAATCCGGTTCGGGCGTCACGCGCCGAGTCCATATCCTCGTGAAGCCAAGCCGGCCGGACATCACCACGAACCTTGTCGTGACGACCGACCGGCGCGTTTACATGCTCGAGCTGCGCTCGGGCGAGAAGCCCTATATGCCCGCCGTCGCTTGGGCCTATCCGCAGCAGCCGGCCGGGCAGCGGCAGGCGGTGCCGGCCACGCCGGTCATCCCGGCCGTCGCCGCGCGCAACTATCGCTATGGACTGACAGGCGACAATCCAGCTTGGAAGCCCGTCGCCGTCTATGACGACGGCAGGCGCGTCTATGTCGAGTTTCCGCGCGGCATCGTTCAAGGCGAAATGCCGCCGATCTTCGTGCTCGGCGCGGACGGCGAGGCGCAGATCGTCAACAGCCGCATCCATCAACACATCCTGATCGTGGACCGCCTGTTCGGCGCGGCCGAGCTGCGCCTTGGCAGCGGCGACCGCCAACAGACCGTCAGGATTGTCCGCACAGACGGGAGGCCATCGTCATGAGTGAGAATGACACCAATACCGCCACGCCGATGCGGCTTCGCGCGGAAGCCCCGCGCGTCACCCGCCTGTCCCGCAAGGTGCTCGCCAGCGTGGCGGCCGTCGCGCTGGTCGGCGTCGGCGGCGCGCTGATCTACGCGCTCCAGACCCGCGACGGCGGCACGGGCGGCGAAGAACTGTTTTCCACCAACAACCGCCAGCCTGCCGATGGGCTTGCCGGCCTGCCGCGCGACTATACCGGCCCGGTCCTGGGGCCGCCGCTGCCGGGCGACCTCGGCAGACCCATCTTGGATGCGCAGAACAGGGGCCAGCCCGTCGTGCCGCCGACGATCACCACGCCGCCCGTGGATCGCGCCGAGGAACGCCGGCTTGCCGAGGAAGAAGCCGCGCGCGTCAGCCGCGTGTTCTTCCAGACCGAGGCCCGCACCGGCAGCCCGGCCGCAACGCCGGGCGGCGCGACCACGCCGGGACTTCCCGGCCTCGACCTTGCCGGCTTGACAGGGCAACCCGGCCAGCAGACCGCGCAGGACAAGCAGCTTGCGTTCCTCAATGCACCCGTCGATCGCCGCACCACGTCGTCGGATCGCGTCATGGCTCCAGCCTCGCCCTTCGTGCTCCAGGCCGGGGCCGTGATCCCGGCCGCGCTCATCACCGGCATCCGTTCCGATCTTCCGGGCCAGATCACCGCCCAGGTGACGCAGCACATCTATGACAGCCCGACCGGCAGCCTGCTCCTGATCCCGCAGGGGACGCGGATCATCGGGCAGTATGACAATAGCGTTCAGTTCGGCCAGCGCCGTGTGCTGCTCGTCTGGAATCGGCTGATCCTCCCCAATGGCCGCTCTATCGTTCTGGAGCGCCAGCCGGGCGCGGATAGCCAGGGCTACGCCGGTCTTGAGGATGGCGTCGATTATCATTGGTGGGATTTGGCGAAGGCCGCCGGCCTTTCGACGTTACTTGCGGTCGGCACGGAGCTGGCCGTCAGCGACGAGGACCGCCTTGTGCGCGCCATCCGCGACGGGGCGCAGGACACCATCAACGACGCCGGCCAGCAGATCATCCGCCGCCAGTTGCAGGTTGCGCCGACGCTCACGATCAGGCCGGGCTTCCCCGTCCGCGTGATCGTCACCCGCGACCTTGTGCTCGAACCATACAGAGGTTGACCATGAGCAAGCTGAAACTCGGCACGTTGCCCGACGACAAGCCCGTTAAGGTGTCACGCGAATTGCCCGCGACACTCTTTCGAGATTTGCAACTTTATGGACGCTTGTTGGCAGGGGCAGGACAGCCGCCGATAGAGCCGGAAAAGCTAATTGTGCCGATGCTGGAACGCTTCCTCGCCACGGATCGAGAGTTTCAGAAGGCCCGCCGCGCGGCCAGCTAACCTAGTTGGCGGCACCCGACAGCAGGGGTGCCGCCAGCGCGTGAGCGCAAATGCGGCACGCTACAGGCCGCCGATCCCCCTCCATGCTTCGCCTAATTCCGGGGCTTCCAGCCACCCGGAATCCAGCAACGAACCACGGAGGATTCCATGTGCGCGAGACGCCGCCATACCCAAAGGGGCCGCCCACGACAGCCGGCTCCGCAGACGCTTCCCGATGACCTTTACGACTATGACGACGATCCCGCGCCGCGCATCAGCCCGCCGCGCGGAAGCCCGCCCGATGCCTTCGACGTGGAGAAGCTGCCCGTCATCGACGACTGGCCGGAGAAAGTGCCGATCACCGAGGCAGAGATTCAGGTGTTCGAGCGATGGTTTGCCGATGTCTTCGACGAGATGTTCGGCCCACTTCCAACCGTGCCGGGCTTGACTAAGTTATCTTCATCTGATAACAAAAAGCCATGAGCGAGGATCGTGATCCGAACCTCGACACGCTTCTGAACCTCGACGGCCAGGTGCTCGTTGTCGATCCCGAGGGCGGCCATTGGGTGAAGTTCATCGTCACCCGCGTTCCGGCATCGCCGGAGAAGCCGCACGGCCTCGATTACTCGCTCACGCTTCACGGGCCTTCGGGCGAACGGTTGGTCGGCTTCGACAACGCCCATCCAGTCGGCCGAGGCAGGCGCGGCGATCCGATGGACCATCGGCACCGCCTCCAGACCGTGAAGCCCTACGCCTACGAGGATGCGGCCACGCTGCTGGCCGACTTCTGGCAGGCGGTGGACGCGGTTTTGAAGGAGCGAGGCGTAACATGACCACATTGAAAGTCGGGATTGCCGGCTACGACGAAATGAAGGCCCGCACCATGCGGATTGCCAAGGGCGAGGAAAAGCCCGCGCCCGGCGATCCGAAGGTGTGGTTCACATCCATGGAATCCTTCGCCAAGGTGCTGTCGGCGGGCAATCGCGAATTGCTGCGCGTCATCGACCAGCAAGCGCCGGGTTCGCTGGAGGAACTGGCCGAGATCACCGGCCGGGCCAAGTCCAACCTGTCCCGCACTCTGAAACGGATGGCCAGTTACGGCCTTGTCCGCATGGAGAAGGGCGAAGGCCGCAAGCTCACGCCCAGGGTCATCCACGACCGAGTAGAACTAGACCTGCCGCTGACCGAGCGCGCAGGGCCGCGCAAGGCGGCAGGAGGCCGGCAATGAACGTCCATAGTCCCACCGTCCACAATCCCAACGTCACGCTGCGCGCCGCCCTCTATCTGCGCGTCTCCACCACTCGGCAGGCCGAGCATGACGTGTCGATCCCCGACCAGAAGCGCCAGGGCGAAGCCTATTGCGAGGCGCGCGGCTATCAGCTTGTCGAAACATTCGTGGAGCCGGGCAACAGCGCGACCAACGACCGCCGCCCGGAGTTCCAGCGGATGATAGAGGCTGCCACCGCCAAGCCGGCATCGTTCGATGTCGTCGTGGTTCACAGCTTCTCACGCTTCTTCCGCGACGAATTTGAAATGGAGTTCTATTACCGCAAGCTGGCGAAGAACGGCGTGAAGCTGGTTTCGATCACGCAGGAGCTTGGCGATGATCCGATCCACGACATGATGCGGCGGATCATGTCGCTATTCGACGAATACCAGTCCAAGGAGAACGCCAAGCACGTCCTGCGCGCCTTGAAGGAGAACGCCCGGCAAGGCTTCTGGAACGGCTCGCTGCCGCCCATCGGCTACCGCGTCGTCGCGGCCGAGCAGCGCGGCGCGAAGGTCAAGAAGAAGCTGGAAATCGACCCGCTGCACGCCGAGACGATCCGGCTCATCTATCGCCTTGCGCTGGAGGGTGAAGGTTCATCCGGCCAGATGGGCGTGAAGGCCATCGTCAAGTATCTCAATGGCAAGGGCATCTTCACGCGCGACGGCGGGCGCTGGGGCATCGGTCAGGTTCACCGCATCCTGACCCGGCGCACCTATATCGGCGAGCATCGGTTCAATCGCCGCTCCAACAAGGGAGAGGTGAAGCCCGAAGACGAGGTTATCACCGTTCAGGTGCCGGCGCTTATCGAGCGGGAGACGTTCGACGCGGTGCAGAAGCTTTTGCAGGCCCGGAATCCCAAGACCGAGTTGCCCGCGCGCGTCGTGATCGGGCCGACGCTGCTAACCGGCATCTGCTATTGCGGCAATTGCGGAGGCGCGATGACCATTCGCACCGGCAAGGGTGGCCGCTATCGCTACTATGCGTGCTCGATCAAGGCGCGTCAGGGCGAAACCGGCTGCAAGGGCCGCGCGATCCCGATGGATAAGCTCGACCGAATGGTGGTCGGGCATATCGAGGAACGCTTGCTCGATGCCGACCGGCTGGAGGACTTGCTTGGCACCGTGCTCGGCCGTCGCGACGATCAGGCCGAGCGTCGCCGGCACCACATCGCCGAACTGGAGCGGCGCGCGACCGAATCGGAATTGCGCCTCAAGCGCCTCTACGACGCCATCGAGGCGGGCGTCGCCGATCTTGACGACCCGGCGCTCAAGGAACGCATCGCCGGCCTCAAGGTCATCCGCGATCAGGCCAGGGCCGACGCCGACCGGGCGCAAGCCTTGCTCGACAGCCCCGGCCACAGCGCCATCACCCCGACCATGATCCGGGGATTTGCGCGTCGCGCACGCGAACGCATCCGGGGCAGCGAGGGCGGCTATCGGCGGGATCATCTGCGCTCACTGGCGCAGCGTGTCGAGGTCGCCGACGACGCAATTCGCATCATGGGATCGAAGACGGAGCTGCTAAGGACGCTTATTGCTGGCCAAGTGCGGCAATCGGCGGTGGCTGGCGTGCCCAGAGGGGTTCCAAAGTGGCGGAGAGGGAGGGATTCGAACCCTCGGTACCGTTGCCGGCACGCCGCATTTCGAGTGCGGTGCATTCGACCACTCTGCCACCTCTCCGCAGAAAGGCCAGCGCTTGCCAGCCCGGTCGAGCGGCGGCCATTAGCGAATGATGATCCGCTTGCCAAGCGGCGCGGACCGTATTTTTCTTGTAACAGAGCGGCAGCGCCTTAAATTACGGGTATGACCAACCTGAACCCCCTTTTCGGAGCCGACGTAATCGCCCCGCCCATCGTCCATGCGCGTTTCAGCATCGGCGATATCGTCAAGCACCGGCATTTCGGCTTTCGCGGCGTTGTTTTCGACATCGATCCCGTGTTCGCCAATAGCGAGGAATGGTATCAGGCAATTCCCGAAGAATCCCGCCCGGACAAGCATCAGCCCTTCTATCACCTGCTCGCCGAAAATGGCGAAACCAGCTATGTCGCTTATGTGAGCCAGCAGAATCTGGTTGCCGACGACAGTGACGAGCCGGTCGACCATCCCGCGATCGGGGGCATGTTCGGCACCTACGCCAATGGCAAATATCAGTTGCGGCCGCTGCATCGTCACTAAGAACCGCCGGACGCGCGCTGCGCACGCATATCGCCTTGCGGCGGCTGTGCCGCTGCTTGTCCTCGCCGGGGTGGCGCAAGGGGAGGCGAAACCGTCCGCACCGGCAGAAGAACCGCGCGTCAACGCCGATCCGGCCTTTCCCTTTTCCAATGAGATCGCGGCTTTCGCCAAAGCCGATGAGGCAGGGCCTGCCCTTCGTGACGCAATCCTGTTCCTCGGCAGTTCCAGCATCCGCTTGTGGGACATAGGCGCAAGCTTTCCCAGGCGCAGCATCATCAATCGCGGCTTTGGCGGCGCGACGACGGCGGATGTCCTGCGCCACTATCCGCGCCTCCTTCCCCGCGCGAAGCCACGCGCGGTCCTCGTCTATGTCGGAGAGAATGACCTTGCGGGAGGCGCGAGCCCGGCCGCGGTCGCGCGTGACGTGCTGAGCCTGCTCAAGCGGCTGCGGACCGACTATCCTGCGGCGCGGATCGCCTATTTGTCGCTCAAGCCGAGCCCGATCCGCTGGACGCTCTGGCCCAAGATGGCGGCTGTCAACATGACGGTCGCGGCGCGCAGCCGCGTTGCTGGCTTCGATTATCTGAACGTTGCCGGCAGCCTGCTTGCGAGCGATGGCCTGCCGGACGCGTCGCTGTTCCGAAAAGACGGGCTTCACATGAATGCGCGCGGATATCAACGCTGGACCGGGTTGGTGCAGGCATGGCTTGGGGCGGTCTTTCCACAGCAGCTCATAAAGGAAGAACCGCAGAAAGCGCCAGCCAGCGCACTTTCATCACTTTCCGATTGATCCACGGACAAGCAATATTATTACCGTTCACCAAAGCAGGGCTGGACGAAGAGGGAATGATCCGTGACGATTGATGCGACCAAGGCCGCGCCCATGGCGGAACTCACCCTGCGAGGCGTCATCCTCGGCGCGATCATCACCTTGCTGTTTACCGCGGCGAACGTCTATCTGGGCCTCAAGATCGGCCTGACTTTCGCTACCTCGATCCCGGCGGCGGTCATATCCATGGCGGTGCTGCGCCTGTTCGCGACGGGCACGATCCTGGAAAACAACATCGTCCAGACGATCGCGTCGGCGGCGGGCACATTGTCGGCGATCATCTTCGTGCTGCCCGGACTCGTGATCATCGGCTGGTGGCAAGGTTTCCCCTATTGGCTGTCGGTCTTCACCATCGCGCTGGGCGGCATATTGGGCGTCATGTATTCGGTGCCGCTGCGCCGGGCGCTCGTGACCGGATCGGACCTGCCCTATCCCGAAGGAGTGGCGGCCGCCGAGGTGCTGAAAGTCGGCGCGGGATCGCGCCAGGGGCTTGAGGAGAACAAGCGCGGGCTGGCGGCCATCGTCATGAGCGCGCTTGCCGCCGCAGCCTTTTCCGTCGCCGCCAAGATGAAGCTGATCGCGGAGGAAGCCGCAACCTTCCTCAAATTGGGCGCGGGCGCGACATCGCTGTCGACCAGCTTTTCGATGGCGCTGATCGGCGTCGGTCATCTCGTCGGCCTGTCGGTCGGCATCGCGATGTTCGTCGGCCTGCTGATCAGCTGGTTGGGGCTGGTGCCGTGGTTGACCTCGCCTTTGCCTGCCGGAGCCGATCTTGCCGAAGTGGTCGGAACCACCTTCCGCACCAAGGCGCGGTTCATCGGAGCGGGCACCATCGGCGTGGCGGCGATCTGGACGCTGCTCAAGATACTGGGCCCGATCATCAGCGGCATCCGGTCAGCCATGGCTGCGGCGAAGGTACGCAAGGCCGGGGATGCAGGGCTGCTGGAACTGACCGAGCGCGACCTGCCGATCGGCATCGTCGGCGGCACGATCGTAGCGTCACTGGCGCCGATCGCGGTGCTGCTCTGGTACTTCGCGCAAGGAGGACCGATCGCGCTCAACCCCGTTCCCATCCTGATCCTGACCCTTGCCTATATCCTGGTCGCGGGGATCGTGATCGCGTCGGTCTGCGGCTATATGGCCGGGCTGATCGGCGCGTCCAACAGCCCGATTTCGGGCGTCGGCATCCTGGCCGTGCTGGGCGCGTCCCTGATCCTGGCGGCGATCTATGGCTCGGGCGGCGACCCGGCGCAAACCCAGGCGCTGGTCGCCTATGCCCTGTTCGTGACGGCCATCGTCTTTGGCATCGCCACCATCTCCAACGACAATCTTCAGGACCTGAAGACCGGTCAGCTCGTGGGCGCGACGCCTTGGAAGCAGCAGGTGGCGCTGGTGCTCGGCGTGATCTTCGGCGCGCTCGTGATCCCGCCAGTGCTTGACCTGCTCAACAGCGCCTTCGGCTTTGCGGGCGCATCGGGAGCCAAGGCCACCGCCCTCCCCGCGCCTCAGGCGGCGCTTATCTCCGCGCTGGCCAAGGGGGTGCTGGGCGGCGATCTCGACTGGAACCTGATCGGCACGGGCGCGCTGATCGGCGCTGTCGTCGTGCTGGCGGACGAGTTGCTCGGCCGCGCGGGCAAGCTGCGCCTGCCGCCGCTTGCGGTGGGCATGGGCATCTATCTGCCGATGTCGCTGACCCTGCTGATCCCGATCGGCGCTGCGATCGGCCATGCCTATAATCGCTGGGCGATGCGGCAGGCGGACCCGGATTTCGCCGAACGGATGGGCGTGCTGATGGCGACGGGCTTCATCGTTGGGGAAAGCCTGTTCGGCGTCGCGTTCGCGGGCATCGTCGCCGCGACGGACAGCGACGCACCGCTGGCGCTGATGACGGAAAATCCCTGGGCGGTGCCGTTGGCGCTGCTGATCTTCGCCGGGGTTGTGGGTGCGCTTTACGCCCGGCTCAAGCGGCAGGCGTCGCTGCCGCTTTGACGAACGTGCTCCTGCCGAAGCAGGAGCACCATAGTCCTATTTCCTGCCGAACCATGCCACCAATTCGGGCTTCAATCTTGCCCGCGTCTCGATCCGCGTCTTGATCGCGGAGATGGACCGGTCGACGACCTTGCGCGATTCGGGCGTCAGATACTGCGTGGCATAGGCGTCGAGCTTCGTCACCATCGCCGGATCGGCCGATCCGCCGCCCAGCCGCGCGATCGCCTGGGACCGTGCGGACACGTCGATCATCGCCTCATATTGCTGACGATGTGCCAGCACATAATCGACCGCCAGCATTGGATGTTCGCCCCCGACCTGTGAGATGATCGCCGCGCTGGTGGTCTTGCCCGGCTCGTCGGTAAGGGCAAGGTCGAGCGCCTTGTTCGCCAGGGCCTCATCCTTGGCAGCGCCGAGCAATGCGAAGAGGGTGCTCTTTTCCAGATCCGTCTTCGCGCCGTTCGCCATGGCGCGCAGCCGATCCCAGCTTGCCGCGTCGGCATTTTCCGCGATGATCCGCAGCCACACATTGCGCAGCGGACCGTCGAGCGCCGCCGGATTTTCCCCAAGCGCGGCAAAGCGCCGCCGCGCCTCGCCCACTACGGCCGCATCGCCCATGCTGCCGAGTGCTGACACGAGGGCGGAGCGCAGCACCGGAACCTGCGGCCCTTCCCCGGCCTTGGCGTCATAGCCGATACTGGCGAGCACCGGCGTCAGCTTCCCGGAAGCATAGGCCGCGACCTTCGCCTGAGCGGCCTTGTCGCTTTCCAGCATGGTGTAGGCGCTGGTGAGATAGTCCGGCACCTCCGCGAGCACCGCGGGGCTCGCCGTGGCAGGGACGGCATCGATCAGGTCAAGCGCCAGCCCCATGGGCTGATATCCCCCCAGCCCCAGTTGGAAATTGTCCGCGAGAAGGCCGGTTTGATCGATGCTGGCGAGGCGGGTGAAGCCTTTCGCCAAAGCGCGGACATTTTCCTGCGGATAGAGCGAGCGGTAATAGCCGGTCTGACCCGCATTGATCACATAAGCGCCGCAGCCGGGCAGCGTCATCTGCCCCTGTCCTTTCAGGATCAGCCGCTGCTCTTGCCCGCCGATCGTCCGCGCCTTGACCGGCACGTTCCAGCTGAGCGGCGCCTTGCCCTTCTGGTCACGGCTGAATTCGCCCTGGCTGAGTTGCAGCACGGTGTTGCCGCCCCGGCACTGGGCGCTGTCCACCTTGACCAGCGGGATGCCGGGCTTTGTGGTGAAGTCATGGGCGATCGACACCAGCCCGGCGGCCCCCGCGCCCTCCACGGCTTTCCACAAATCGTCGGTCACCGTGTTGCCGTAGGCATGGGCCTTCATGTAGCTGCGGATGCCGCTGCGCCACACGTCTTCGCCTGCATAGCCTTCCAGCATGGTGATGACGGCTTCACCCTTTTCATAAGTGATATCGTCGAAAGCCTGGTTCACCTGATCCACGGTCTGGATCTTCTGCACGACGGGGTGCGTGGTCGCCAGTGCGTCCAGCGCCATGGCGCGTTCCCGCCCGCCGACGCGGGTCAGCAGCATTTCCCAGCTGGGTTGCAACTTGTCGGTTACCTTGGTCGCCATCCAGCTGGCGAAGCCTTCGTTCAGCCACAGATCGTCCCACCAGGCCATGGTGACCAGATCGCCGAACCATTGATGGGCCATTTCATGCGCCACGATCGAGTAAATGGTCCGCTTCGTCCCCTCCGACGTGAAGCGGGGATCGACCAGCAGCGCCCGTTCGAAAGTGAAGATAGCGCCCCAATTTTCCATGGCGGAGAAGAACTGGCTCTGCCCCGGCCCGGCGACATTATCCAGCTTGGGCAGCGGGAAAGGCACGCCGAAATAATCGTTGTACCAGGGCAGGATCGCCGCAGAAGCGTCGAGCGCCAGTTGCGCCTTGCCCGTATTGCCCTTGCCGGTGATCACGCCCACTTCGGTCGCGCCCGCCATCTTGGTCGCGCGTTCCAGCTCGCCCAGGCCGAAGAACAGCAGGTAGGATGACATTTTGGGGCTGGTGCCGAAGGTCACCTGCGTCTTGCCACCACCCAGATCCTTCGTCGTCCTGACCGGCATGTTGCTGACCGCCAGCTCGCCGGCCGGCACGATCGCCGTCAGGTCGAAGGTCGCCTTGTAGCTCGGCTCGTCGAAGCTGGGCACGAAGCGGCGGGCGTCGGGCGCTTCGAACTGTGTGAAGAGCGCCCGCTTCGCCTTGCCTTGGTTGTCGGTGTAATCCAGCGCGAACAGGCCGTTCGCCTGGGTGTTGATGACGCCCGCATAGCTGATGTCGAGCTTATAGCTGCCGGGCTGGACCGGCTTGCCGAAATCGAAACTTACCGTCTGCGCATCGGCATTGATCCGGGCGCTTCCCTTGATGGGCTTACCCTTCGCAGGGGTAAGGCGGACATCGCCGATAACGAGGTCGGCCGCGTTCAGCACCAGCGCGGGCATGGGCTGCGTGACCGTCAGGTCAATCGTCACCTTGCCGCCGAACTTCAAGTTGGGAGCGTCCGGCGTGACGGTGATGGCATAATGGCTGGGCGCGGCGCCACGCGGCAGCTGGGTCGTGATACCGGGCGCTGGCCCCGCAGGCGTTTGCGCGAGGGCGGGCTGGGCAAGGGCGAGTGGCGCGGCCGCAAGCAACAGCGGAAGGATTTTGGCAAAGGACATCAGGTTCGCAACTCCGACACGTTGGAACAGCGCGGCCAGAACGGCGCAGCGCCAGGATAGTTGCGGGATCGAACCTTTCGCCACGCCGGTCAAGCGCAGTGGTTCGCCCACGATGTCGTTGGTCGAACCTTATTGTTCGTTTGTCAAACAGAGCTGCGCGGGAGCATCAGCCCCGCCCGCGATAGCCCGGCACATCCTGCGGCGGGAGCCACAGGCCCGCAGGCGGTTCGCCCGACTGCCAGAAGACATCGATGGGAATGCCGCCGCGCGGATACCAATATCCGCCGATGCGCAGCCAGAGCGGCTGCATTTCGGTGAACAGACGCTCGCCAATGCCGACCGTGCAATCCTCATGAAAGGCGGCATGGTTGCGGAACGACCCCAGGAACAGCTTGAGGGACTTCGATTCGACGATCGTTGCGGCGGGCGCATAGTCGATCACCAGATGGGCGAAATCGGGCTGGCCGGTGACGGGGCACAGCGACGTAAATTCCGGCGCGGTGAAGCGTACCAGATAGGGCTTTCGGGGACGGGGATTGGGCACATAGTCCAGCACCGCCTCTTCAGGGGTTGTAGGTAGTGCGCTGGTCTGGCCAAGATGGATCGGTTTGGATAGGTTGGGCGTGTCAGTCATGTCCGGCCATCTACGCCATTGCACGCATAATGTCATCGTTTCGCCACCCTGCCCGGACGTTCATTTCCCGTTCATCGGCTGCATTGCCTTGGCTGCGCACCATGGCTTTGCGCTCCGCCTCGATCATCGCCCTGCCGCTGCTGATGGCGGCCCCTGCCTTGGCGCAGCAACAGCAGGACAATGCCGCCAGCCCGGTTTTCAACCTGCCCCGTGCGGGACAGCCGCAGTCAGACCCCAACCGGCAGGGTCCGGAACTCGACGTCTATCGCGGCGCGCCGGTTCAGCCCGCACCGCCGCCGGTCCCCGTGCCCACGATCACGCCGCCGCCTCCCATCATCGCGGCGCCGCAGCCGTCTAGGGAGGCTCCGTCCCCCACCGAGCCGCAGCGGCCAGCCGCCCGGCCCACTCCTCAGCCCGCGCCAAGCCAGACGCCGCCTGTGCAGGAGAATGTGCCGGAGGAAACGCAGCCTTCTACCCCTTCGCCCCCAGCCGCCGCGCCGGAGCCAGAAACGACAGCGCCGGTAACGCCGGTGCAGCCCGCGCCGGAGCAGCAGCAGGAGACTTCCTACTGGCCATGGATCGCCGCGGCGCTTGCGCTGCTCTTCGGGGCGATCGGGGCAATGTGGCTGCTTCGCCGCAAGCAGCCTGCTGCCGATGAGACCAATGAAACCGGGGCGGACGAGGAGGCAGAGGGTACGCCTCCGGCCGCTCCGCCGCCGCCGGTCCCATCTCCCCGGCCCGCAGCTCGCCCAGCGCCGCCGCCACAGACGGGGCCCCGCCCCTGGATCGACCTGTCGATGGACGTGCGCAGCGCGCGCCTGTCGTTGATGGGCGTGACGATCGGCTATGAACTGACCCTGCACAATCGCGGAGATCGCGCGGCCGAAGACATTCTGGTCCGCAGCCTCATCGCCAATGCGGACAGCGATCAGCAGGCGTCGTTCCAGCAATTTTTCGCAGGGACGGCCGGGCTTCCCACCCATTCCGTTGTCTCCATCGCGCCGGGGGAAAGCCACAGGCTGAAAGGCGAACTGCGCCTGCTGCCCGACCAGATCAGGCCGGTCCAGATGGAAGGACGCACGCTGCTTATTCCGGTGGCGGCATTCGACGCGCAATATCGCTGGACCCGTGATCAGGGCGATGCAGGGATCGGCCGCACGGGTCAGGCCTTCATCATCGGGCAGGAAAAGTCGCCGCCTGCCGAGCGGCTGTCCCCCTTCCGCACGGACCTTGGCCCGCGCCAGTACCGCATGCCCGGAAGCCGCGCGACCACGCTCAACCTCGCAAGCTGAGGGCAGCAGGGGAGAAGCCCCTTCCCACCGCTCGAGGCCGCTCCTAGAAAGGCAGGGAACGGCAGCTAGAGAGAGGCGGCTTTGGATATATTGGTTTCGACCCAATGGCTGGCGGGTGAACTGGGCAAGGGCGGCCTGCGCATCCTGGACGCCAGCCTGTTCCTGCCGGGCGACCCGCGTGATGCCCGTGCCGAATTCGAGCAAGCCCATATTCCTGGCGCGGTCTTTCTCGACCTGCCCACGCTGTGCGATGCGGACGATCCCCGCCCCGGCATGCTGCCCTCCGACGATTTCATGACCGAACGTTGCCGCGCGCTGGGCATCGGCAGCGACGACCGTATCGTGGTGTATGACAACAGCCCGACGCACAGCGCGGCGCGCGCATGGTGGATGATGCGCCTTTATGGCGTCGGCGCATCCGCCGCGATCCTGGACGGCGGCCTATCCAAATGGGTGGCGGAAGGGAGGCCCACCGAAAGCGGCTGGGCCACCATCCCGCGCGGAAACGCCATCGCTCGCCGCGCGGAAGGACAGGTGCACACCAAGGACGACCTGCTCGCCAATCTGCGCGGCGGACCGGCGCAGGTCATCGACGCGCGCAGCGCCGCCCGCTTTTCAGGCGAGGACAAGGAGCCGCGCCCCGGCATGGCATCCGGCCATATACCGGGGTCGCGCAACATCCCCTCGTCCACCCTCTTCCTCCCCGACAACAGCATGAAGACGGGCAAGGAGTTGCGCCGCCTGTTCCAGGATGCGGGCGTCGATTTCGACCGGCCTGTCATCACCAGTTGCGGCAGCGGGGTAACGGCCGCGATCCTGCTGGCGGGCCTCGAACTGCTCGGCAAGACGGACGTCTCCCTTTATGACGGCAGTTGGTCGGAATGGGGCATGGACCCGGACACGCCCAAGGCGGTTGGACCGGCATGAGCGGCAAGGAAGGCGGCGAGGATCAGCGGCGGCCGCTGACGAAACTGGCGCAGGCGGGCCGCCGGGCCGAATGGACCAGCATGCCTGGCCAGCCCGGCGGCATCGTCAATCCGCCGGTGTGGCGCGCTTCGACGATCCTCTATGACGACGTCGCCCATCTGCGGCAGGCGGCGCGGACGAGCACGCATGAGCGGCTGTTCTACGGCCGCAAGGGCACGCCCACCGCTTGGAGCCTTGCCGACGCGCTGACCGAAATGGAACCGGGCGCTGAAGGCACCATGCTCTTTCCCTCCGGCGTGGCGGCGATCGCCTGCGCGCTGATGGCGGTCCTGAAGCCGGGGGATCAGTTGCTGATGGTCGACAGCGCCTATGATCCGACCCGCAATTTCTGCGAACAGATGCTGCGGCCGCTGGGCATCGACACCGTCTATTATGATCCCACTCTGGGTTCGGGCATAGCGGACCTGCTGACCGGCGCGACCCGCGCCATATTTCTGGAAAGCCCAGGCAGCCTGACCTTCGAAGTGCAGGATATCCCAGCCATCACCGCGCTGGCGCGGGACAAGGGCATCGTCACCCTGGCGGACAATACATGGGCGACGCCGATCTTCTTCCCTGCCCTGGCGCATGGCGTGGACATTTCGATACTGGCCTGCACCAAATATATTGTCGGCCATAGCGACGTGATGATGGGTTCCGTCACGGCAACGCCAGCGCTGTTCCCCGCCGTCCAGCGGTCCGCCTATCTGTTCGGGCAGATGACCAGCCCCGACGACGCATGGCTCGCCTCGCGCGGGTTGCGGACATTGGGGGTGCGCCTCAACCAGCATCGGGATAGCGCGCTGACGGTCGCCCAGTGGCTGTCGGGCCAGTCCGGTGTCGCGCGCGTGCTTCACCCGGCCCTGCCCTCCTGCCCCGGGCACGACATCTGGCGGCGCGACTTTTTCGGCTCCGGCGGCCTTTTCAGCTTCGTTCTGGAGGGGGGAGACGAGCAGGCCCGCGCCGCGCTGATCGACGGCCTCGACCATTTCGGCATTGGCTATAGCTGGGGCGGCTTTGAAAGCCTTGCCCTTCCGGTCGATCCGGCGCGTCACCGCACCGCCACCCGGTGGGAGGCGGAAGGCCCGGCAGTGCGGCTGAACATCGGACTGGAGGACCCGGCCGACCTCATCGCCGATCTGGAACAAGGCCTCGCCCGCTTTCGCGCGGCACGCGGATGACGCCACAGCTACCCGATCTGCTGGCGCTGCTGCCCGGTGATCCAGCCATCGCCCATCCGCTGGTGGCGGCAGCGCTCGCTGCCCTCGTCTATCTGGCCGCCGACGCCCTGTCGCACATCGCCGCGCCGCGTCTCGGCCGCCGCTTCGCCTCGCTTCGGGAAGCGCTGGACGGGCATCTGCGGCCTATCTTGCGCCACGTGCTCGCCAGCGGTCTGCTTGCCATCTGCGTCGCTCTCTGGCCCGTGGGCGGTCCGGCGCATCTGGTCCTGGGTGGAGCGCTCGCTCTGGCGATCGCGCTGCTCGCCCGGCATATATTGCGCAGTCTCGCCATCCCCTATCCCGCCGTCATCCCGCTGGCCGTGCTGCTGTTCGTCATGGTCCTCTCCGGCAGCAGCGGCGGTTTTGCGCCTGTCGGGGACATGCTGGACGAGATCGGCGTAGATCTTGGCGCGCGGCGCGTCACCCTGCTCGGCCTGATCAGCATGG
This sequence comes from Sphingobium sp. DC-2, assembly GCF_000722555.1. Classification (NCBI taxonomy): domain Bacteria; kingdom Pseudomonadati; phylum Pseudomonadota; class Alphaproteobacteria; order Sphingomonadales; family Sphingobiaceae; genus Sphingobium; species Sphingobium sp. DC-2. The sequence goes on from NZ_JNAC01000067.1 coordinate 59,321, forward strand.
CGGCGATCTGCGTCGCGCTGTTCGCGGCGGTGCGCCTCACGAACCGGGTGGTGGGACGCAGCATCGCCCATAGTAAGGGGCTGGACGCCACGCAGAAGCTGCTGGCGCAAAAGCTGGGCGCGATAGCCGCCGTGGTGGTCGCCTTCTTCGTCGGGATCGACCTTCTGGGGATCGACCTCACCGCCTTCACCGTCTTTTCGGGCGCGCTGGGGCTTGCCGTCGGATTCGGCCTCCAAAAGACCTTCGGCAACCTGATCGCGGGCATCATCCTGCTCATGGACCGGTCGATCAAGCCGGGGGATGTCATCGTCGTGGGCGAAAGCTTTGGCTGGGTGAACAAGATCGGCGTGCGTGCCGTGTCCGTGATCACGCGCGACGGCAAGGAACATCTGATCCCCAACGAAAATCTGATGACGCAGGAGGTGGAGAACTGGTCCTATTCCGACCGCAATGTCCGCATCCGCATCCCCGTAGGGGTCGGCTTTGACAGCGATCTTCAGCTTGCCCAGCAGTTGATGTTGCGCGCCGCGCAGGAAAGCCCGCGCGTGCTGCGCAATCCCAAGCCCAATGTGTGGCTGACGAACTTCGGCGACAATCGCGTCGAACATGACATATTGGTGTGGATCAGCGATCCCGAAAGCGGCGTCGGCAACGTCAAGTCCGACGTGCTCAATCGCCTGTGGCTGCTGTTCCGGGAAAATGGCGTCACCATCCCCTATCCGCAGCGCGTCCTGCATCAGGCGGCAATGGGCGAAAGGTCCGATTGATCCGCCGGTCGGGGCCTTTTGTCCTGGCTGCTTCTTTCCGGGTCGCCTGATGCCGTCGGCCGCTCTATATAGGGCCTATGCCACCCCTTCTGCTGCTCCTGATCTTTCTTGCCACCGTCGCCGCAATGGAAGGCTTTGCTTATGTGATGCATCGCTGGGTGATGCACGGCCCCGGCTGGTTCCTGCATGCAAGCCATCACCGGCCGCGCACCGGCCTATGGGAAGCGAATGACCTCTATTTCGTGATCTTCGCTATCCCCTCTATCCTGTTGCTGCTGGGTGGCGTGCAATGGGGCTGGGGTGACTGGGCGACGGCGTGCGGTGCGGGGATCGCGGCCTATGGGATGATCTATCTCGGCTTTCACGACATCATCGTCCATCGCCGGGTCGCGCACCGCTACGTCGCGCGCTCTCGCTACATGAAGCGGATCGTGCAGGCGCACCGGCTGCATCATGCGGTCGGCACCAGGCTGGGCTGTGTCAGCTTCGGCTTCCTCGTCGCGCCCCGCCCGGAGCAGTTGAAGCGCGAACTGGCGCGCAGCGGTTCCGCCCGCCGCGACGCCGCTGCATCATCCGCGGACGCTTAACGCGACCAGCGCGCCCAGATGGCGGTCGGCAGCAGCAGGCCGCGCGCCTCCTCACGGACCGCAAGCTCCCCAGCCTCGACGGAGCCGGGAAGACCGGCGAACGCCTGCCGCACCAGCTCGCCAATCGCCAGCGCGGACATGCGCACCGCATAGACCGTCAGGAACAGGAAACGGCTGTCGGCATCCAGAAGCTGGCGGCAATGGGCGATCAGCCCCGGCAGATCCTCCTCCAGCCGCCAAATCTCGCCATCCGGCCCCCGGCCATATTTGGGAGGATCGAGCAGAATGCCGTCATAACGCCGGCCCCGCCGCACCTCGCGGCTGACGAACTTGGCGGCATCGTCGACGATCCAGCGAACCGGCCTGTCTTCCAGCCCAGATAGCGCAGCATTGGCGCGCGCTTGGGCCACCGATTTCTTGGACGCGTCGACATGCACCATCTGCGCGCCCGCCGCTGCCATCGCCAGCGTGCCTACGCCCGTATAGCCGAACAGGTTCATCACCTGCGCATCGGCCTTGTCCGCGACCTGCTCCCGCATCCAGCTCCAGACCGGCGCCATGTCGGGGAAGAAGCCAAGATGGCGGAAGGGTGTGCAACTCGCCTGAAAGCTCACCTCATTCCAGCGCAGGGGCCAGCCTTGCGGCGGCACCGGCCTGGGGTGGACCCAGCGGCCGCCGCCATCCTCATCGGAACCGGGAACGAATTCGCCGTCAGCCCTCCAATCGGACTGCGCAGGGGCCCACATCGCCTGCGGCTCCGGCCGGATGAAGCGATAGCGGCCGTATCGCTCCAGCTTGCGGCCATGCCCCGAATCGATCAGTCCATAGTCCGGCCACGGTTCGCCGATGAGCGTTTGAAGCGTCATGCCCGCGGCGTGGCGCGCTCCGCGACATAGGCGGTCACGGCGTCAAAGGTGCCAGGCAGCTTGGCATAGGCCTCCTCGCGCGCGAAAAGGTCGCCCATGCGCGGCGGCAGCGGCGGGCGCATGCCCGTGGCGCGCTCCACCGCGTCGCGGAACTTGGCGGGATGCGCCGTCGCCAGCGTGACCACCGGGATGCTGGGGTCCAGTTCCAGCGTGCGCGCGGCGGCAAGGCCGACCGCTGTATGCGGATCGATGATCTGGCCCGCGCCGTCGAATGCCCAGCGGATGGCCATGTTCATGGCATCGCCATCGACCCGCGCTGACGTGAAAAGCTGCCCTGCCCCCGCGCGCTGCGCATTGGTCAGCCGCATCGACCGGCTGGTTTCGAATCCCTTCATCTGGGCCGCCAGCGCCGCGCCGTCACGATCGCCCGCATCGAACAGCAGCCGCTCGAAATTGGAACTGATCTGAATATCCATGCTGGGGGTGGCCGTCTGCACCACCTGTCCCTGACTATAATCGCCCTCCGCCAGCGCGCGATGCAATATGTCGTTGACGTTGGTCGCCACCATCAGCTTGGCGACGGGCAGGCCCATGCGCGCGGCCACATAGCCCGCGAAGACATCACCGAAATTGCCGGTCGGCACCGAAAAGGCCACCGGCCGTTCCGGCGCGCCCAGCCGGACGGCGGCGTAGAAATAATAGACCACCTGCGCCATCAGCCGCGCCCAGTTGATGCTGTTCACGGCCGACAGGTTGAAGCGCTTTGAAAAGACGGCGTCGTTGAACATCGCCTTCACGAGCGCCTGCGCATCGTCGAAACTGCCTTCGATTGCGATATTGTGCACATTGGGCGCGCGCACCGTCGTCATCTGCCGCCGCTGCACGTCCGACACCCGGCCTTCGGGATGGAGCATGAAGATATCGATCTTCTCACGCCCCGCCACCGCATCGATCGCGGCGGAGCCCGTGTCGCCAGACGTTGCCCCCACGATCGTCAGGTGATCGTCCCGTCGCGACAGGAAGCGTTCGAACAGTTGCCCCAGCAATTGCAGCGCGACATCCTTGAACGCCAGCGTGGGCCCATGGAACAGTTCGAGCAGCCAATTGCGATGGTCGAGCTGGACCAGCGGCGTCACTGCCTGATGACTGAAGCGCCCATAGGCCGCGGTGCACAGTTCCCGCAGTTCCTCTTCGCTCAGCGATCCGGCGACGTATGGCGCCATGACACGCACGGCAGTTTCGACATAGGACAGCCCGGCGAGCGCGCGAATCTGGCCGGGGGAAAAGCTGGGCCAGCTTTCGGGGACATAGAGTCCTCCGTCGGACGCCAGCCCCGCCAGCGTCACATCCTCAAAACCCAGCGCGGGCGCGCTTCCCCTGGTGCTCACATATTGCATGATGGGAAAGCGCGGTAGCGGTGCGGCGGCCATGGAGCAAGCGTTTACAACGGACCGGCAGGTGGAACGCGCCTGCGCACGGCCAGAAGGTAGATGATGGCGGCGACGGCGGCAAAGAAGAACCACTGCACCGCATAGGCCAGATGATTGTTCGGCACATCTTGCGGGCTGGGCGGCGCCACGGGCTTGAAACCCGAAGGGGCCTGCCCGGCGATCAGCATCGGCCGCAGCGGCAGCGCCTTGCCCCCGATGCGCGACAGCAGCGAGCGGTGATCGGGTTCCTCGGAGATCCAGCCGCGCACATGGCCGCCCTTCCATGCCGGTTTCAGATCCGGCTTCTGCGCGACGCCAAGGGCGATCAGAGCGCCCGGGCCCTCCGCCCCGGTCGCACATTCAGCGATATAGCGGTAGCCGGTGGAACCGTCAGCCGCGCGTCCCGCCTCGGTCCGCCAGCCTGTGACGCGAAGGCATTGCACCGAAGAGCGGCGGAACAACAGATCCGGCGGGACCGGCGCAATGGCAGGATAGCTGATCGACGGCCTGACCGGATTCGAAGCTGCGAGCGCGAGCATCGCATCCTTTTCGCCGCGCCGCTGCAACTGCCATATGCCAAGGCCGATCATCACGGCGATGGCCGCGGCAACTATCAGGCTGGGGATCAGGGGAAGCCGCATCCTGCTCATGAACGCCTGTCCTCCATGATCCGCCCTTCCCGCGCCTTGTTGCGATATTCCAGGATGAGGAGCGCGCCCTTGGCTATGCGAAGGCTGCCCACCACCGCTGCAACCGTCAGCGGGGTCCACAGCAGCAGGTGAACCCAGAGCGGCGGATGGAATTTGAGTTCGACGGTCAGCGCCATCGCGACCATGACCGCTCCGACAATCAGGGTCAGGAATGCGGCGGGGCCGTCACCCACGTTGAACTGGCCATAATCCAGCCCGCAAGCGCGGCAATGGGATGAAAAGCGCACGGGTCCGGCGAACAGCGTGGCCTCATCGCATCGGGGGCAGCAGCCGCGGGATGCCGCGATGATCAGCGGAGGGGAGGAAGGCGTGTGCGGGCCGGACGATGACATGGCGCAGGCATAGCCTCACCCACATCAAAAGAAAACGGCCGGGGTGACCGGCCGTCCTCTCTTAATATTTCCTTTGGACTCAGCCGCCGTGCACCGGCGCGCCCCAGCCGCCCCAGACATAGATGGCGACGAACAGGAACAGCCAGACCACGTCGACAAAGTGCCAATACCAGGCGGCAGCTTCGAAACCGAAATGCTGGCGCGGAGTGAAGTGCCCCTTATAGACGCGTATCAGGTTGACGATCAGGAAGATGGTGCCGACCAGAACGTGGAAACCGTGGAAGCCGGTCGCCATGTAGAATGCCGAGCTGTAGGGGCTGCCGCCGAACGGGAAAGGCGCATGGGCATATTCATAGGCCTGGATCGAGGAAAAGAGCAGACCCAGAATCACGGTCAGCCACAGGCCGGTCTTCAACCCTTCGCGGTCGCCGTGGATCAGCGAATGATGCGCCCAGGTCACCGTCGTGCCCGAGCAGAGCAGGATCAGGGTATTGAGCAGCGGCAGCTCGAACGCGTTCATGACTTCCACGCCCTTGGACGGGAACATGCCCTCGATCGGCGGAAGCTGGCTGGGGAAAAGCGCGAAGTCGAAGAAGGACCAGAACCAGCCGACGAAGAACATCACTTCCGACGCGATGAACAGGATCATGCCGTAGCGCAGATGCAGCTGCACGACAGGGGTATGATCGCCGGCATGCGCTTCGGAAATCACATTCGCCCACCAGCTGTACATAGTGAACAATACGCCTGCGACACCGATCAGGAACACCCAGCCGCCACCGGCGGGCATCGCGTCGGGATGCATCCACATGATCGCGCCAAGGGCCATCACCAGCGCCGACATGGAACCAAAAAATGGCCAGATGCTGGGCGGGAGAATGTGATAATCGTGGTTCTTGGCGCCTGCCATGACGTGCTCTTCCCTGTTCGCGGTTCGCGTTATTGTGCTTGCCTTAGCTTGGCTTCTTGTCCTGCTCAACAGGATAGAAGGTGTAGCTCAGCGTAATTTCCTGCGTGTCCCGATTGTCCGGATCGGCCAAAATCTTGGGATCGACATAATAAAGGACGGGCATCCTTACCTCTTCACCAGGCTGCAACGTCTGCTGAGTGAAGCAGAAACACTGAATCTTCGTGAAATAAGCGCCAGCCTGCGTGGGGGTGACGTTGAAGCTCGCCGTGCCTGTCACCGGCTTGTCCGACATATTCTTCGCAATGAAGATCGCCATGTCGCGCGCACCGACCGTCACCGTGTCGGTGGGATGTTCGGGGTAGAATTTCCACGGCATGCCCGGCTGCACATTGGAATCGAATCGAATCGACATGCTGTGGCCGACCGCCGCGCGGACATTGACATCGCTCGATGCCCGCTGCGTCGTGCCGCCAAAGCCGGTCCGTTCACAGAAGATGCGATAGAGCGGCACCGATGCGAAACCCAGGCCCAGCATCGCAAGGCCGACCCCGGCCATCGTAACCAGCGTGCGCCGGTTGCGGCGTTCCCGATCGAAGGGCGACGGCGGCAGGCTGGCCATCATTGTCCCCCATCCATCTTCGCTATGGTGATCGCGTAAAATAAAATGACCAGCGCGCCCAAGAGCAGGCCCATCACGATGGCCCGCGACTTCTGGCGGCTGCGCACCTGCTCGTCCTCCTCAGGCGTCATGCCAGCAGCCAGCGGTCAGCAACGACCGCCCCGAACAGGAGGAAAAGATAAAAGATCGAATATTTGAACAGCCGCTTTTCCGGCTGCATCCGGCTGGGATCGGTCTCCCGGCGGCGCAGCACCTGAAAGGCGAAGATCGCGAACAGACCCGTGCCCAGAAGCGCCGTCACACCGTAGATCAAGCCGGTAAGTTTCAGCAGAACCGGCGCCATCGCCGCCACCGCCATTATCGCCGTATAGAACCAGATCTGCCGCCGGGTCGCGACCTCGCCCGCAACGACGGGGAGCATCGGGATGTTGGCGGCGGCATAATCCGTCTTCACGAACAGCGCGAGCGCCCAGAAATGCGGCGGCGTCCAGAAGAAGATCAGCATGAACAGGGCGACCGGCAGGGCCGTGATATCGCCCGTCACCGCAGCCCAGCCGATAACCGGCGGAAATGCGCCCGCTGCACCGCCGATGACGATATTCTGCGTCGTGCGAGGCTTCAGCCAGATGGTGTAGACGAAGACATAGAACAGGATCGACACCGCCAGCACCGCTGCGGCGAGCCAGTTGGTGGCCATGCCCATCAGCAGCACGGAGAAGAAGGACAGGCCCACGCCGAAATGAAGCGCGGACTGGCGGTCCATACGTCCAGCGGGCAGAGGCCTGCTGGCGGTGCGCTTCATCTTCGCGTCGATGTCGGCTTCATACCATTGGTTGAGCGCGGCCGCCGCGCCAGCGCCCAGGGCGATGCAGAGGATCGCGGTGAAGGCAAGCACGGGATGCAGATGCCCCGGTGCCGCAAGCAGGCCGCACAGGCCGGTGAAGACCACCAGCGTCATCACGCGCGGCTTCGTCAACGCGACAAAGTCCCGCCAGTGAGCGGGAATTGCGGGAGCCGTGCTCCTGCCCATGTACGGCGAACTAGCCATATGCTCCTCATGCAGCAGCCCGGCGCGACATGATGCGCCGGGACTGCTCTTGCCGGGCGGGCCATCATAGCGCCGCCCACGCTCTCCCCGCAAGGAGAGTCCTGATCCCGCCGGTCAGTCGATGACCGGCAGCGTTTCGAACTGGTGGAACGGCGGCGGGCTGGACAGCGTCCATTCCAGCGTCGTCGCACCTTCACCCCAGGGATTGCCTTCCGCCTTCCGGCCGGCCGCGAGCGACCAGATCAGGTTGACGAAGAAGATCAGCATGCCTGCGGCCATGATCTCATAACCATGGCTCGCCACCTTGTTCCAGTAGGCGAAGGCTTCCGGGTAGTCGGGATAGCGGCGCGGCATGCCCGACAGGCCCAGAAAGTGCATCGGGAAGAACAGCAGGTTCACGCCGATGAAGAACACCCAGAAGTGCAGCTGGCCGAGGAACTCGTTGTACATCCGGCCCGACATCTTGGGGAACCAATAGTAGAAGCCCGCGAACAGACCGAACACCGCACCCAGCGAGAGCACATAGTGGAAGTGCGCCACGACATAATAAGTGTCGTGCAGCACGTCGTCGACGCCGCCATTGGCAAGCACGACGCCGGTGACGCCGCCCACGGTGAACAGGAAGATGAAGCCCAGCGCCCAGACCATCGGGGTCTTGAAGCTGATCGAACCGCCCCAGATGGTGGCGATCCACGAGAAGATCTTGATGCCGGTCGGCACCGCAATGACCATGGTCGCGGCGGTGAAGTACATCTTCACGTTCACCGACATGCCGGTGGTGAACATATGGTGCGCCCACACCACGAAACCGACGACGCCGATCGCGACCATGGCATAGGCCATGCCGAGATAGCCGAACACGGGCTTGCGGCTGAACGTCGACACGATCTGGCTGATGATGCCGAAGCCCGGCAGGATCATGATGTACACTTCGGGATGGCCGAAGAACCAGAAGAGATGCTGGTAAAGCTCTGGATCGCCGCCACCAGCGGCATCATAGAAGGTGGTGCCGAAATTACGGTCGGTCAGCAGCATGGTGATCGCCGCGGCCAGAACCGGAAGCGCCAGCAGCAGCAGGAAGGCGGTGACCAGCACCGACCAGACGAACAGCGGCATCTTGTGCAGGGTCATGCCCGGCGCGCGCATGTTGAGGATGGTGGTGATGAAGTTGATCGCGCCCAGGATCGAACTGGCGCCTGCGATGTGCAGCGACAGGATCGCCATGTCGACCGCCGGCCCCGCGGAACCGCTGGTCGAAAGCGGCGCATAGACCGTCCAGCCGGTGCCAGCGCCATTGCCCGTGCCGCCCGGAACGAAGGTCGAGCCGAGCAGCAGCGCGAAGGCCGGGATCAGCAGCCAGAAGCTGATATTGTTCATGCGCGGGAAGGCCATGTCGGGCGCGCCGATCATGATCGGCACGAACCAGTTGCCAAAGCCGCCGATCATCGCGGGCATCACCATGAAGAAGACCATGATGAGGCCGTGGGCGGTGATCAGCACGTTCCACAGATGATAGGCCTGGTCCAGCGTCGCCGACGGACCGTCGCTATACTGCGCCCAGGTCTGGAGATACTGGATGCCCGGCTGCGCGAGTTCGGCGCGCATCAGGCCCGATATCGCGCCGCCGATGATACCGGCGATGATCGCGAAGATCAGGTAGAGGGTGCCGATGTCCTTGTGGTTGGTGGACATGAACCAGCGCTGGAAGAAGGCTGGCTTGTGATCGGCGTCATGATGATCATGAGCATGATCGCCGTGATGATCTGCGGTAATGGTTGTCATGGCGTCTATGCCCTTACATCAAAGCTTTTCTGCGGGAGCGGCGGCGGGGGGGGGGGGGGGGGGGCGTCCATCTTCACCCAGAGCGAAGGCACCGCGAAGGAATGGATCACGTCCGCGCCGGTGATGATCAGCTTGATCGGACGCCCGGCGGGCAGGACCATGCGATTGTCCGGCGCAAGCAGATAAGGCTCGCCATTCGCTTCGGCCTTGTCCTTGGGGAGCATGTTGGAAACGAATTCCGGGATCTCGTTGTCGGGATATTCATAACCCCAATACCACTGATACCCCGTGACCTTGACAGTCAGCGCATCCTTGGGCGCAGGCTTGTACTGGTCCGCCAGCAGTCCGATTGACGGCACGGCGATCACCAGCAGGATCACCACCGGGACGACCGTCCATATCACTTCGATCAACGTATTGTGCGACGTCTTGGACGGAGCCGGATTGGCGCTGCGGCGGAAACGCACCATCACATAGAGCATCAGGACCAGAACGAAGATCGAGATGACAGTGATGATGGGCAGCAGCATCTTGTCGTGCAGCCAGCGGCCGGTGTGACCGGTCGGGCTGAACTGTTCCTGGAGCGAAATCTCGCCGGGGCTCGGCATGCCGATGCCGGGGGTCGGTTTCATGCGGGGCGGCGCGGCGACCTTAGCGGCAGGCGCGGCTTCGGCGGCCGGAGCAGCCGCGTTCACGCTCGATTCGGCCGGAGCAGCGGCATTGTCCGCAGGCGCGGCAGCGACGGCTGCATTATCCTGCGCGAACGCCTGACTGTTCAGCGCCAAGGCCGGCGCAAAGGCCAGCAACCCGGCGAGAACGAGCGATTTCACCTTTTTCATAAGCGTCTTCTTACCCCGTAACCCCTTGGCGCCGCTGCAACGAAGGCGCGCGCATACACGTCTCCCCCGCCCGGTCGGTCTGGGGCGGCTTATAGGCATGGTTTTTTCCGGCCTCAAGCGGGCAGGAGCAGATTTTCTTCGCTGTTGCAACGCCTCCGCCGTCCGCTTATCTCGCTGGTCGCGCGCAGGGGCGCGATCATGGGCGCGTCCTATGAATGAATAGAGGCGTGCCGATCGCCTGTAATCAGGGGCGGCGCGCGCGAATGGATCGAAGATTTAGATGACCGACGAAGAAGTTTTAGCGGAGTTCAGGGCAGCCGGAGCGCTGCTGGAGGGGCATTTCATCTTGTCCTCTGGACGCCGCAGCGCCAACTATCTGCAATGCGCGCGCGTTTTGATGAATGCCGAGCGGGCAGGCAGGCTTGCCCGGGCGATGGTGCAGCAATTGCCCCGCGAATTGCGGAACGAGATCGACCTCGTCGCCTCCCCAGCCATGGGCGGCATCATCATCGGTCATGAAGCGGGCCGTGCGCTCGACAGGGACGCCGTTTTCCTTGAACGTCCCGAAGGCACGTTCGAACTGCGCCGGGGGTTCAGCATCGCGCCGGGGCAGAAAGTGCTGATGGTGGAGGATGTCGTCACCACCGGCCTGTCGTCGCGTCAGGCGATCGACGCCGTCGCGGAGGCAGGCGGCATCGTCATCGCGGAAGCGGCGCTGGTCGACCGCTCGGCGGGCGAAGTCGATCTTGGCGTTCCCTTCTACCCGCTCGTCAGCATCAATTTTCCCGTATATGACGAACATGAAGTGCCCCCCGAACTCGCGGCCATTCCTGCCGTCAAGCCCGGAAGCCGGAAGCAATAGTCCATGCCGCAATCCGCTCTTCCCCTGCGTCTTGGCGTCAACATCGACCATGTGGCCACGATCCGCAACGCCAGGGGCGGCGCGCATCCCGATCCGGTCAAGGCTGCACTGCTGGCCGCTTCGGCCGGGGCGGACGGCATCACCGCACATCTGCGGGAGGACCGCAGGCATATCCGCGATGAGGATATCGTCGCGCTGATGTCCGCCCTGTCCGTGCCGTTGAACCTGGAGATGGCGGCGACGGAGGAAATGCTGCGCATCGCGATCAGGCACCGGCCGCACGCCGCCTGTATCGTCCCGGAAAAGCGGGAAGAGCGCACGACCGAGGGCGGGCTGGATGCCGCCGGGCAGATGGTGGCGCTGGAGCCGATCATCGGGGCATTGGGCGAGGCCGGTATCCGCGTCAGCCTGTTCATCGAGCCTGACGCGGCGCAGGTCGACGCCGCGATCCGGCTGGGCGCGCCCGTCGTTGAGTTCCATACTGGCCGCTACGCCCATCTCACCGGCGCAGCCCGCGCGGAGGAGCTTCGCCGCATCAGCGACGCAGCCGCCCTTGCCGCCAAGAACGGGATCGAGCCGCATGCAGGCCACGGCCTCACCTTCGACAATGTCGGCCCGATCGCGGCGATTCCGCAGATCGCCGAACTCAACATCGGCCATTTCCTGATCGGCGAAGCGATCTTCGGCGGTCTGGAAGCAAGCATCGTTGAAATGCGCCGTCAGATGGATCTCGCCCGTTGATCATCGGCCTCGGCTCCGATCTGTGCAATATCGAGCGAATCCAGAATTCGCTCGACCGCTATGGCGAACGGTTCGAACGCCGCGTGTTCACGGAGATTGAGCGAGCCAAGGCGGCACGGCGGCCCTTTACCAGGGCAGGGACCTTCGCCAAACGGTTCGCCGCCAAGGAAGCCTTTTCCAAGGCGGTAGGGACGGGCTTCAACCAGGGCGTGTTCATGAAGGATATCGGCGTCGTCAACCGGCCGGGCGGTGCGCCGACGCTGGAACTGACCGGCGGCGCGCTCATCCGGCTCAACGCCATGATTCCCGCCGGTCATGCGCCGCTCATCCACCTGACATTGACAGACGACCATCCCTGGGCGCAGGCCTTCGTCATCATCGAAGCCGTGCCGCGATAATGGCGGCCCCATCACCCGAGAAGCCACCCATGACGGCAGCCGACACTAGCGAGAGCACGCCCCTTTCCACCGAAGATCAAGCCACGGGGCCTGCCAAGGCGGAACCGCATGGCGTCGACTGGTGGCATGAGGTCAAGAGCATCGCCCTGCTCATCCTGGCGGTGCTCGCCTTCCACAGCTTCGTCGCCAAGCCCTTCTACATCCCCAGCGAATCGATGATGCCGGTGCTGTTGAAGGGCGACCGGCTGGTGGTCAGCAAATTTCCCTATGGCTGGTCCTATGTCTCGCCCAGCTTTCACCCCCTGCCCTTCATCAAGGGACGTATTTTCGGGCGCCTGCCCGAACGCGGCGATATCGTCATCGTTTCGCCGCAGAACCGGCGTGAGGACTATATCAAGCGCGTGATCGGCCTGCCCGGCGACATATTGGAGGTGCGCGGCGGGCAAGTCATCCTGAACGGCGTTCCCGTGCCGCAGAGGGTGCTGAAACCTATCCGCATCCCCGTGGATGGCAATGCGCCCTGTCCGCCGCTGCAATTTCCCGGCGCGCGGGTGGAGGGCCGCGACGGCAAGACCTATTGCCAGTTGCCAGTGCGGCAGGAAACGCTGCCCAACGGCCGCACCTATGTGACGATCGACATGGGGCCAAGCTCGCTCGACTGGTATGGCCCGATCCGGGTGCCACCGCACCATCTTTTCCTGATGGGCGACAATCGCGACAACAGCGCCGACAGCCGCGCGCCGCTGGAGGAAAATGGGCTTGGCGGTCCCGTGCCCTGGGAAGCGATCGGCGGGCGCGCCGAATTCATCACCTTCTCGCTTGACGGCGATTCCAGCTGGAACCCCGCGACCTGGCTTCACGCGTTCCGCAGCGGCCGCGCCGGGAACAGCCTGCGGCCCCGGAGCGTTTCCGCCGCGAAATGATGTCACGATAGGGGGCGTGCTTGAGCGGCAAGCAGAAGGTTCATCTCGAAGCGCCCGGCCCCAGCGAGCTGCGCAGTCCGCTCGTCCAGCATGAAATCACCCGTGCGGGCACCTGGATCGCCATGGCGGTGGCGGTCGCATTGCTTGCCCTGCTGGCTCAGCCGATCATGCTCATACTGGGCGCGCTGGTGCTGGCGACGATGATGGACGGCGGCACGCGGTTGCTGGGCCGGGTCCTGCCGATTCACCGGGGATGGCGGCTGACGATCGTGCTGCTCGCTGCCGTCGCCTTCATCGTCTACACCTTCTACCTGACCGGCGCGAGCCTGGCGGCGCAGGCGCAGGCGATGCGGCTGATCGTGGAGGCGCAGGTCAGCCGCGTGGGCGCATGGCTGCAACAACTTGGCATTTCCACCACGCCCAATGACCTCAAGGGCCTCGCCAGTCAGGCGCTGAGCTCACTCGGCCGCGTCACGGCGGCGGTCGGCACCGTCTTCGGCGCACTGACCAGCGCGGTCATGATGCTGGTGCTGGCGATCTTCATCGCGATCGAACCCAAGCTCTACGAACGCGGCGTCGCCTGGATGCTGCCGATGAACAAGCGCGCGAGCTTCTACAAGGTCGCAGACAAGATGGGCTGGACGCTGCGCCGCCTGATGTTTGGCAGGCTGGTCGGCATGGCGGTGGAAGGCGTAGGCACCTGGCTGCTGCTGTGGGCGGGCGGCGTTCCCATGGCGGGGCTGCTCGGCATATTGACCGGCCTGTTCGCCTTCCTGCCCAATATCGGCGCGATCATTTCGGGCGTGCTCATCATCCTGGTCGGCTTTTCCGCAGGGACCGATGCCGGGCTCTATGCGCTGTTCGTCTACCTGATCGTGCAGTTGATCGACGGCTATCTGATCGTACCCATGGTAGCGAAGCGGGCGACCGACCTTGCGCCCGCGCTGGTGCTGGCAGCGCAGATATTGTTCGGCGCACTGTTCGGCATATTGGGCCTGTTCCTGGCCGATCCCATCATCGCCATGATCAAGGTCTATCTGGAGGAGCGCTCGAAGTCGCTGGATGAGGAAAGCGCCAGCCCCGCCACGCCGCTTCCCCAATGAAAAAGGGCCCGGAGAAGGGCCCTTCATCTTCTTCGATGTCTGCGAGGATCAGCGGCCCGGCAGCGGCGGCGGAGTGGCTCCCTGCTGCATCATCTGCTGCATCTGCATGATTTCCGCCTTCGACTTGAAATCGTGCAGCTCGACATCGAACACCAGCACGGAATTGGCAGGAATGGACCCTGCCGCCTGTTCGCCATAGCCAAGCTGCGGCGGAATCCACAGGCGGTACTTGCCGCCCTTCTTCATCTTTTGCAGGCCTTCGGAAAAGCCCGGAACGACGCCGTCCACCGGCATGGCGGTCTGCGGATTCTCATCGAACACCGTGCCGTCGAGCAACGTGCCCTTATAGCCGACCAGCGCCACGTCCGCCGCCGTCGGGCTCGGCCCGCTGCCTTCTTCCAGCACCTTGAACTGGAGCCCGGATCCGGTGGTGACGACGCCGTCCTCATGCGCATTCTTCGCCAGATAGCTGGCGGGCGAAGGCTCAAGCCCGCGCTGCCCCGCCCATGCAAGGCCAGCGGCCGCAAGCGCCACGGCGGCGACACCGATCCAGAGCCGCGTCAAAGACCCCTTGGCGATGGGGCGAAGGGGAACAGCCGTCGTGGACATGAGCGAACGCCTCGCAGTTGGTGCGGGAAATCAGCAGGAAGGAGCAATCCGGGCACTCCGCCCGGACCGGCTCTTAACGAACGCCGTCGCGCTCGGCGCGCTTGCGTTCCAGCTTGCGGGCGCGACGGACCGCGGCAGCCTTTTCACGGGCGCGCTTTTCCGACGGCTTTTCATAGTGACGGCGCAGCTTCATCTCGCGATACACGCCCTCGCGCTGCAACTTCTTCTTGAGCGCGCGCAGGGCCTGGTCGACATTATTGTCGCGAACGATGATTTGCATAAGCCAGTCAAACTCCAGTCGAAAGCGGGCGGTTCGCCAGGACACAAACCCTTCCCGACGGGCCTACCGAATATAAAAGCCGTGAGTCGCCGCAGGTCGCCCTACGCCGTTGTGGGGCGCGCCCTATCAGCAGAGTCGCGGCATTTCAACCCCAAAGCCTTGGCGTTTGCCGCGATGATGCGCCGCCGGAAGGGCCAACTTGATGCCTGCAATAGCCACTTCTCCCGGAGCAACGCACCTGGGGCACGCAAAATAGTGGCGAGAGGCTGGTAAAACGTAACCTGGATCATGGACAGCGGTCAGACAAGAACATATCAGGAACTCATGGCCGCTCTGTCCGTCCCCCAGAAGCTCGAAATCCTTGCGGATGCTGCAAAATATGATGCGTCCTGCGCGTCTTCGGGTACGAAGAAGCGCGATAGCGCCAGCGGCCGGAAAGGCGGGCTTGGATCGACCGAGGGCATGGGCATCTGCCATGCCTATGCGCCGGACGGGCGCTGCATTTCGCTATTAAAGATCCTGCTTACGAACAGCTGCATCTTCGACTGCCATTATTGCATCAATCGCCGGTCCAGCGACGTGCGGCGCGCGCGCTTCACCGTGCAGGAGGTCGTGGACCTGACGCTGAATTTCTACCGCCGCAACTATATTGAGGGGCTGTTCCTGTCGTCGGGCATCATCCGGTCGTCCGACTATACGATGGAGCAGCTGGTGCAAGTCGCCCGCACGTTGCGGGAGGAGCATGATTTTCGCGGCTATATCCACCTCAAGACCATTCCCGATGCCGACCCGGACCTGTCGCATCAGGCAGGGCTCTACGCCGATCGCCTGTCGATCAACGTCGAACTGCCGACCGCACAGGGCTTGCAGCGGCTAGCGCCCGAAAAGAACGCCAGCCGCATCGAAGGTGCGATGGCGGGGATGCGCAGCGCGATGGAGGATATGGGCGACGCGCGGCGCAAATATCGCAACGCGCCCCGCTTCGCGCCTGCCGGGCAATCGACCCAGATGATCGTAGGCGCTGACGGCGCGGACGACCGGGCGATCATCCGCAGGGCAAGGTCGCTTTACGACCGCCACGCCTTACGCCGCGTCTATTACAGCGCCTTCTCGCCCATTCCCTCCCCCAGCAGCGTGCTTCCGCTCAAAAGGCCGCCGCTGCTGCGCGAGCACCGGCTATACCAGTCCGACTGGATGATGCGCTTTTACGGCTTTTCGGCAGACGATCTGGAGGCGGCGACCGATCCTGACAGCGGCTGCCTTCCGCTCGATATCGACCCGAAGCTCGCCTGGGCCCTGCGGCATCGCGGCATGTTCCCGGTGGACGTGAACCGCGCCCCGCGCGAGGCTCTGCTGCGCGTGCCGGGGCTGGGCGTGAAGGCGGTCGACCGCATCCTCGCAAGCCGGCGGCTGCGGCGGCTGCGGCTGGACGATGTCGCCCGCCTCACCACCTCCATCGCCAAGCTGCGCCCCTTCCTGATCGCCAGCGATTGGCGGCCGGTTCACCTCACCGACCGAATCGACCTAAAGCGCAGCCTTGGCCCTGCGCCCTCGCAATTGGAGCTTTTTGCCTGACAGCGATTTCTCCCGTTGATCGGGGCCGCAATCCATGGTTTTCTGGTCGTGAAGCAGGGGAGAAGCAGTAGCGGTGGCGACGCTGTTTGAAGGTCATGCGGCACAAGGAGCCGGATATGCCAAGCGCATGAGCACGCATCTGGCGGCGGCGCTCGTGATCTTCTGCCTCATGCAGATCTTCATCGTCGCGAAGATGGGCGGTTCGCTCGTCCTGCACCTGGGCATCATAGTCGCGATCGGAGCCTTCGCCATATTCGCGCGCGGCCTTGAACGGCGCTGGGAAGTGCTGGATTTCAGCGCTCTTTCGCGCAGTAGCCTGAACATCCGCTTCCGCCGCGACGTGGCGCAACTCTGGCTCGTCAGCATCGCCAGCGGGCTGCTCTGGATACCCATCGCCATCATCTTCCGTTTCCTGTTCGGCTGACTGCGGACACAAAGACGCCGCCGCTTCGTTGTGCCCTTTGTATGAAGGAGGAGCACGCCATGGCGAACGCCACTATTTTCGACCGCCTGAAAGAAGATCACGACGCCCACCGCCAGCTGTTCGACAAGATGGCTGATGCAAAGGATGAGCATGACCGGCTGCAAAAGCTGTTCGCTCAGTTCAAGGTCGAAGTGACGGCCCATGCTGCGGCCGAGGAAGAGACGCTTTACGCAACGATGCTCGCCCGACCCGATCTGCGCGAAGATGCGCAGCACAGCGTGTCGGAACATAAGGAGATTGACGATTATCTCGAAGAACTGGACGGGCTGGAGTTCAACGGCGACGCCTGGCGGGAAACCTTCGACAAGCTGAAGAAGCGCTATCTCCACCATATCGAGGAAGAGGAGGACGAGATGTTCCCCGACGCCGCCAAGGAACTGACGGCGGAAGAGGAAGCCAAGCTGGCGGAGGTCTTCGCCCGGCGCAAACCCGCCGAGATCAAGCGGGCGGAATCTGCGGAATAAACCGCCATGTATCGCGCAGCGCTGACCGGCCCGGACGATTTCGACGGGTGGCGCGAAGCGGCACGGCGCTTTGCCGCAGGCGGCGTCCCGGCGGCGGAGATAGACTGGCAGGTGGATGGCGGCGAAGCCTCCCTCCTTGCGTTCGACGCCCCGGCGCCGCCTGAACAGGGCGGCGCTTTTTCCGTGCCCCGCGCCTTCCTGGAACTGGCGGAAAGCGCGATCCTGCATCGCGATCCTGAGCGGTTCGCGCTGCTCTACGCCCTGCTGGTGCGGGTGCGCGACATGCCCGCACTGATGGAGGATCGCGCCGATCCGCTTTTGCGCCGGGTGGAGATGCTGGCCAAGGCCGTCCGGCGGGACATGCACAAGATGCGCGCCTTCGTCCGTTTCCGCGAAGTGGAGGATGAAGGCGCGCCACGCTTCGTCGCTTGGTTCGAGCCGGACCATCATATCGTCCGCGCCAATGCCGGTTTCTTCGTCCGCCGATTCGCCTCCATGCGCTGGTCGATCCTGACGCCTGAACTCAGCATCCATTGGGATGGTGAAACCCTGAGCGAAAGCCCCGGCGCGACCCGCGCCGACGCGCCGCAGGGCGACCCCATAGAGGATGTGTGGAAACGCTATTACGCCTCCATCTTCAATCCGGCCCGGCTCAAGCAACGCGCCATGCTGTCGGAAATGCCGCGCAAATATTGGCGCAACCTGCCCGAAGCCGCCCTGATCCCCGATCTGGTGGCTGGAGCCCAGGCAAGGGAAGCAGCCATGATCGCAACGCCACCGAAACCGCCCGCCCGTACCAGCAATGCCGCCGCCGCATGGTCAGCCCTGCGCGATGAGGCGATGGCCTGCACCCGCTGCCCGCTCTATCGCGACGCCACGCAGACCGTCTTTGGCGAAGGGCCGCTGGATGCGCCATTGATGCTGATCGGCGAGCAGCCGGGCGATCAGGAGGATCTGGCAGGCCGTCCCTTCGTAGGTCCGGCAGGCCAGTTGCTCGACCGCGCGCTGGATGAAGCGGAGGTCGACCGCGCCCGCCTCTACGTCACCAATGCCGTCAAGCATTTCAAGCATGAGCGCCGGGGCAAGCGCCGCATCCACCAGACGCCCGAAACCCCGGAGATCCAGGCGTGCCGCTGGTGGCTCGATCAGGAGCTGGACCTGCTGCAACCGCGCATCATCGTCGCGCTGGGGGCGACCGCCGCCCGCGCGCTGCTGGGCAAGGCGGTGACGATCAGCCGCACGCGCGGCGCGCCCATAGCCCTGTCAGGCGGTGCCGAAGGCTGGGTCACCGTCCATCCCAGCTTCCTGTTGCGCGTGCCCGATGAAGCCCGCAAGGCCGAGGAACGAAAGCGCTTCGTCAAGGAATTGCGGGAGATCGGCGCGCGGGTGAAGGCGCTCGCCTGACGTTTTCCGTGGCGTCCGGCTTGACCCGGCGCGTGCGCGCGGCGACATCCGCGGGCAAGCCTGTCGCGCATTCACCGGAAAGCCGCTCATTCATGTCCATCGCCTATCTCAACGGCCAGTTCCTGCCGCTCGCCGATGCCCGCATCTCCGTTCTCGACCGGGGTTTCCTGTTCGCCGACGGCATTTATGAAGTCACGGCGGTGATCGAGGGCAAGCTGATCGACAGCAGGTCGCATCTTGACCGGCTGGGGCGATCCGCCAGTGCGATTGGCCTTCCCGTCCCCCTCATCCCGGACGCGATCGAAGCCGTGCAGAAGGAGCTGGTGGCGCGCAACGGCCTTGAAGAAGGGCTGATCTACCTGCAACTGACGCGCGGGGCCGATGAAGGCCGCGACTTCCTGCCCTCCCTCGATCTCCAGCCTACCCTGGTGATGTTCGTTCAGCCCAAGCGCTTCCTGAACGCGCCATCGGTGAAGACCGGCATCGCCGTCGTCACCACGCCGGACCTCCGCTGGGCGCGCCGCGACATCAAGAGCGTGGGCCTGCTGGCTCAGGCCATGGCGAAACGGATCGCGGCCGATGCGGGCGCGCAGGAAGCCTGGATGGTCGAGGACGGGCAGGTGACGGAAGGCGCGTCGTCCACCGCCTATATCGTTCAGGATGGAGCCATCGTCACGCGCCCCTATTCCCAGGCGGTGCTGGCTGGCTGCACCGGCGCGGCGTTGACCGCGCTGGCCGAGGAAGCAGGTATCGCGGTCATCCATCGCAGCTTCACCGTCGCCGAGGCGCAAGCCGCGCAGGAAGCCTTCATCACCAGCGCCTCAACGCTGTGCCAATCGGTCGTCCGCATCGACGGGCAGATGATCGGCGACGGAAAGCCCGGCCCGATCGCGGCCCGGCTGCGTGACATTTACGTGGATTTCGCGCGCCGAACCGCGATCTGAACCGCTCCGGTCGAAGAAAACATCTCCATTTTGGAGATAAAGGGACCGCTTCGGCCATCGCACCGTTTCGGCAGAAAGCGCCGCCACTTTGGCGTTAACTTCAACGAAGGTGGAAAAGCAGGGCGGCCCGGTGGAGAGAAGGGGCGGAAAGCCTTCCCCGCAGGTCCGAAACGGAGAAGAGAGCAGCGGTCAAATCATCCCATTCCGGTAAGGTCACGAAAAACAGGGGAATTTTATGATGGAAATGGATCGATCCCGGATCGGCTTCGACATTGCGGCAGAGGATGTCTACGGCATGAAGGATCAGCGGCCCGGCCTGCTGATCCTGGCGAACGACATGTTTCTGGAAGATGTGACGGGTCTGGCGGCCGCGGCGAATTTCCGCCTGCTGGACATCGTTCCCATCGATCAGGCCTGCGCCCGGCTCGACATGCAGGTGGGCTGCGATGTGATCCTGTTGTTCTGCCCACAACCATCGGCCACGCTGGAACGGCTGCTGGTTCAGGTGGAAACGCTGGCGGTGCAGAACGATCTGTCCGTCATCCTCGTCAGCGGCATGGACAGCCTTGACCTTGCCTATGCCTGCATGCGCAGCGGCTGCACTCAATTGCTCTGCGCGCCCGACCATGCCGACTTGGCCGCCGCGCTCCTGACCGCTGGCAGGAACGCGCCCCAGCGCGCCGTGCATGAAATCAATCAGGAAAGCGAAGGCGTGCGGCTCCAGCAGTTGAGCGAAGAGGTCAGCCGCCTCGCCCGCACGCTGGAGGCGCTGACCGCCCGGCCGCGCCACGCCATTCCCTCCTTCGCCCTTGGCCCCCGCATCTCTGACCGGGATAGCGACTATATCGGCATGCCCGCGCTGCCGCCGATGGGCGGTCATCAGGAACCGGCGGACGAACCGGCGCTCACCGCCACGCAAGTGCGCGACCTGCTGCGCGCCCGGCGTCTGCGGGAGGAGTTCCTGCCCGGCGACCTGTTCGCCGATCCCGCCTGGGACATGCTGCTCGACCTGCTGGCGGCGCGGCTGGAGCAGGAGCGCGTGTCCGTGTCCAGCCTGTGCATCGCATCGTCCGTTCCGCCGACGACGGCGCTGCGATGGATACGCACCCTTACGGAAAAAGGCATCGTCCACCGGCAGGCAGACCCGCATGACGGCCGCCGCGTCTTCATCGCCCTTTCCGACAGCAGTTTCGAAGCGCTCAGCCGCTGGTTCGCGGCCAGCCGCCGCTTCCTGTGCGCATAAAGGGGAGCGATGGAACAAGGCTTGACCGGCGCGCCGATTGCCCTAGATAGACGCGCTCCGGCCCGCTGACAGGCAGAGGCTCCGGGCGATTAGCTCAGTTGGTAGAGCGTCTCGTTTACACCGAGAATGTCGGCGGTTCGAGCCCGTCATCGCCCACCATCCTTCCCTGATCCACTTTCGACCGATCCCACAATAGCCCCTCCCGCCATCGTCCCCGCCGCGCTATGATGGGCGGCGCGGCGCGCAACAGGTGCGCGTTTTGGGGGAGGACCGCGCCATGCCGGTGCCAAGGTCCGTCGAATATCGGGAGGCAAAGCCTATCATGTCCCTGACTGTCCTTTTCGGCAGCGCGATCGTGACGGTCCTGCTGCTCCTTTCACCTCTGTCCTTCTCCGCCAAATCCGATTGCAGCGGCTGGACTCCTCCTGCAAAGGCGGTCGCGGCCGAACCTGCCTTGCCCTGCCCCGGTCCGCCGATGATGATGCCGATGTGACCTGTCAGGCGGCATATTGCGAGGCCGCCGCGCGGCTGCTAATCGGCTGATCCATGATCCAGCCGCCTGAAATCATTCGAGTCACCAAGCCGCGCGTTTCCTGCGACGGATCGGGTGACATCCCCGCCGCCCTTGGCCACCCGCGCATTTTCCTGGAAATCGACGAGCATGGCTATGTCGATTGCGGCTATTGCGATCGCCGTTTCGTCCTGATCGGCGGCCCGGCCGACACGCCGGAAGTCGCGGGACTGCCCGATATTTCATCCGGCGCCAGCCTCTGACCGGGCAGCGCCCGCGATTTTGATTGGGCTTGCGCCTTGCCGCGCCTATATCGGGCGGCATGACCGAAATTGCTTCCCAATTCACCGATGCGCGCGGCCTCCTCTATCGTCCGGGGCTGCTTGACCCGGACGGCGCGCGGCGCCTGACGGCCGATGCGCTGCGCCAGTGCGACGACGGCGAACTCTATCTGCAATATAGCGCCAGCGAGAGCTTCGGCTTCGATGATGGCCGGTTGAAGACCGCCGACTATTCCACCGATGCCGGCTTTGGCCTGCGCGGCGTGTCTGGCGAGATGACCGGCTTTGCCCATGCCAACGACATCAGCGAGGCGGCGATCCGCCGTGCCGCCGAAACACTGACCCTGCTCGACCCGGCCAAGGGCCGGCCCGCCCCGCCGCCGCAGCGGACGAATCGCCATCTCTACACGGACGTCAATCCGCTGGAGATCGTGCCCTTCGCCGAAAAGGTGACGCTATGCGCCGCTATCGACGCCGCCGCCCGCGCCCGCGACCCGCGCGTCGCGCAGGTGTCGGTCAGCCTGTCGGGCAGCTGGTCGGTGGTGGAGATTGTGCGCGCGGACGGCTTCACCGCGACCGACATCCGCCCGCTCGTGCGCCTCAACGTGTCCGTCATCCTGGAGGAAAATGGCCGCAGAGAAACCGGCGTGTTCGGCATTGGCGGGCGCTACCTCTATGATCAGGTGATGGACCCCGCCGTCTGGAACAAGGCGATCGACGAAGCGCTGGCGCAAGCGCGGGTCAATCTTGGCTCGGTCGCCGCGCCAGCGGGCGAGATGACGGTGTTGCTCGGTCCCGGCTGGCCCGGCGTCATGGTGCATGAAGCGATCGGCCACGGGCTGGAGGGCGATTTCAACCGCAAGGGCACCAGCGCCTTTTCCGGGCGAGTCGGCCAACGCGTCGCCGCGCCCGGCGTGACGGTGGTCGATGACGGATCGATCATGGACCGGCGCGGTTCGCTGTCGATCGATGACGAAGGCACGCCGACCAGGGAAAATGTGCTGATCGAGGACGGCATCCTCAAAGGCTATATGCAGGACCGTCTGAATGCTCGTCTGATGGGCGTGGAGCCGACCGGCAACGGCCGCCGCGAAAGCTATGCCCACGCTCCCATGCCCCGCATGACCAACACCTTCATCAAGGGCGGGCAGGATGATCCGGCAGAGCTGCTGTCGCGGATGAAGTCCGGCATCTTCGCCAAGAGCTTCGGCGGGGGACAGGTTGACATCGTGTCGGGCAAGTTCGTCTTTTCCTGCACCGAAGCCTATAAGGTCGAGAATGGCAGGCTGGGCGATCCCATCAAGGGCGCGACGCTGATCGGCGACGGGCCGACCGCGCTGACCAAGGTGGTGGGCATCGGCAATGACTGGGCGCTCGATCACGGCGTTGGCATGTGCGGCAAGGGCGGGCAGAGCGTTCCTGCCGGGGTGGGTCAGCCGACCCTGCTGATCGAAGGGCTGACGGTCGGCGGAACGGCGACCTGAGGCGGCAGCGCCATGGATGGAGGAACCAGGCGGCCTCACCCGTCTTTCTTCCTGCATGAACATGCTTACCGACAGCCATGATGCTGTGACCGCCGATTGGGCGGCATCGCTGCTCGATTTCTGGTTCAACCAGGTCGGTGAGCAGGGATGGTGGCGGCACGACCCCGCGCTTGACCGCCGCTGCGCCGCTCGCTTCGGCTCCCTGTGGGAGGAAAAGCAGGCGCTTGCGTCCGAGGAGTTTCTGGAACGGGCGGACGATGCGCTGGCGGCGGTGATCCTGTTCGACCAGCTCCCTCGCAATATGTTTCGCGGGACGGCCAAGGCTTATGCCACCGATCCGCTGGCCCGAGATATCGCGCGCGGGGCCATCGCCCACGGCTATGACATCCAGATTGGCGGGGCTGGCCGCCTCTTTTTCTACATGCCCTTCCAACATAGTGAGGATGCGGAGGACCAAGCGCTTTCGCTCACCTTGTTCGAAGGAGCAGGGGATGAAAAGTCGCTCGATTTCGCCAGGCAGCATCATGCGGTCATAGAGCGGTTCGGCCGCTTCCCCCACCGCAACGCTGCCCTGGGGCGGGAGACTTTGCCTGAGGAACAGGACGTGGTCCGCAAGGGCAGCGGCTGGTAGTCTCCGCCCTGCCCGTTTTTTAGGCAGCATCCCGCCGCTGCCCATTTTTTTGGCGCGCCGCGCCTTTGCCCCTGGGCCGAAGCCCGCATTAAAGCGGTTTTGACAAATTGGCACGGCTCTTGCTGGAATGTCGCCGCACACCATTAACAGGGGGCGACATGAAACTTGTCATGGCTATCATCAAGCCGTTCAAGCTTGACGATGTCCGCGAGGCACTCTCCTCGCTCGGCATCGCCGGTATGACGGTGAGCGAGGTGAAGGGCTTCGGCCGCCAGAAGGGGCAAACTGAAATCTACCGGGGCGCCGAATATTCCACGAACATGGTTCCGAAAATCAAGATCGAGGTCGTGTGCGATGACGATCTCGCACCGCGTGTAGTGGAAGCGACGCAGGCCGCCGCCAATTCCGGCGCGATCGGCGACGGCAAGATCTTCGTCCTCGATGTCGGCCAGGCTGTGCGCATCCGTACCGGCGAAACCGGCGAAACCGCGCTGTAAGAAGGGGGGAATAATGACCTTTTCCAAGAAGTTTTGCGGCGTGATGGGGGCGGCTGGCCTGTCCCTCTTCGCCGCGCTGCCCGCCTGGGCACAGGGAGCGGCGGCGGCCGCCGCGCCAACGCCGGACAAGGGCGATACCGCCTGGATGATGACGGCCACCGTGCTGGTGCTGGCCATGATCCTGCCCGGCCTCGCCCTCTTCTACGGCGGTCTGGTGCGCACCAAGAACATGCTGTCGGTCATGACGCAGATCGGTGCCGTGACCTGCCTCGCGATGCTGATCTGGGTGATGTATGGCTACAGCCTGGCCTTTGCGGGTCCCAGCAATGGCTTTATCTCCGACCTGTCGAAGGCCTTCCTGAAGGGCATCACGCCTGATTCGACGGCGGCGACGTTCACCGATGGCGTCGTCATTCCCGAATATGTGTTCGTCAGCTTCCAGATGACCTTCGCGGCCATTACCATGTCGCTGGTGCTGGGTTCGGTGGTCGAGCGCATCAAATTCTCGGCCGTCATGGTGTTCGCCATCGTCTGGCTGACCATCGTCTATTTCCCGATCGCACACATGGTATGGGCGGCGGGCGGCCTGTTCTTCGAAATGGGCGCTCTGGACTTCGCTGGCGGCACCGTGGTGCACATCAACGCTGGCGTGTCGGCGCTGGTCGCCTGCCTCATCCTGGGCAAGCGCATGGGCTTCCCCAAGGAACCGATGCCGCCGCACTCGCTGACGCTGACGGGCGTGGGCACTGGCCTGCTGTGGGTCGGCTGGTTCGGCTTCAACGCCGGTTCGGCGCTGGAAGCCAATGGTTCTGCGGCCCTGGCGATGATCAACACCTTCGTCGCTACCGCTGCGGGCGGCCTGTTCTGGATGATCGCGGAGCGCATCAACGGCCACAAGGGTTCGGCTCTGGGCTTCTGCTCGGGCATCATCGCTGGCCTCGTCGCCGTCACGCCCGCCGCTGGCAATTCCGGCCCGTTCGGCGCCATCGTCCTGGGCGCGGTCGCTTCGGTCATCTGCTTCTACACTGTCACCGTCCTCAAGCCCAAGCTCGGCTATGACGACTCGCTCGACGCCTTCGGCATCCACGGCATCGGCGGCATGATCGGCGCGATCGGCACCGGCATCGTCTACTCGCCTTCGCTCGGCGGCCCCGGCGGCGCTGACTTCGCGATGGGCAGCCAGCTCGTCACGCAGATCCTGGCCACCGTCACCACCATCGTCTGGGCCTCGATCGGCACGGCGATCGCGATCTTCGTCGCCAAGGCAGTGACCGGCCTGCGCGTCAGCCGCGAAGTCGAACTGGAAGGCCTCGACCTCGGGGAACATGGCGAGCGCGCCTACAACCCCTGATCAGCATTCGGCAGGGCGGGCCGGGACCGGTACGAAAGTATCGGTCCTTTTTTTTTGCTTATGCCCTCGGCCGCGTCCAGAGGTGCGCCGGGCGCGGTGCGGAGGCGGGCCAGCGGCGCGCGCGGCCCGCGACCTGTAGTCCGGCGCGCAGCACCCAGCCCAGCTTATCGCTTTTCGGCGTCACAACCCGATCGTCCCAGGCCCGATCGCCGCGCCGGGCGACTTCGCGGGCGATATCGCCATAGATGCCCGCCGCCGCAAGCACGGCCCAGGCGGCGCGAGGCGGCAAGGCGCCGGTGCCATGCCGCGCGCTCGCCTCATAATCCGCCGCCATTGCCGACAGGCGGCGCGCCAATATGGTGAGCCGCGAACGGTAGACAGGTTCCATATGCCCGCCTAGCGGGATATCCATCTCCGCCAGCCATTGCTGCGGCAGATAGCAGCGCCCCGCAGCCGCATCCTCACCTATGTCGCGGGCGATGTTGGCGAGCTGGAACGCCAGCCCCAAGTCGCATGCCCGGTCCAGCGTCGCCTCATCCTGCGGGTCCACCCCCATCAGCACCGCCATCATGCAGCCGACCGCTCCGGCGACATGGTAGCAGTAGCGCAGCATGTCCGCCTCACTGAGCGGACGCCACTCCTGCGCGTCGAGCGCAAAGCCTTCGATCAGGTCGTGCGCATAGCGATTGGGAATGGCGCATTCGCGCATTACCAGGCCAAAGCCGTCAAAGGCCGGGTCGCCGGTGGGCTCGCCCCGCAGCGCCGCGTCGGTCAGCGCTCGCATCGCGGCGAGACGCGCCTCTCCATCCGTCACGCCTTGCATCGTGCCGCCATGATCCTGCCCGTCGGCGATGTCGTCGCACTTGCGGCACCAGGCGTAGAGCAGCCAGGCGCGTTCCCGCGTCTGCCGGTCGAACAGCTTCGACGCCATGGCGAAGGATTTGGAACCGCGCGCGATGCTGTCCCGCGCAAAGGCGACGAGCGCCGGGCGATCTAGCGGCTGAAGTAGATTGCTGTCAGTCACCGCAGAGCCATGCCCGCGCCCGCTCCGCCCCGCAAGCCGTACCGAACGGTTATAGATTGTCCGCCTTCATTGCGAATATCGGCTGGTGCGGATGATAGCTGGCCATCCGGTCGAGCAGCAGATCGAGATTGCCGTCATGAAGCAGAATGCCCGCATGCTGCGGCCGGATGAAGCCAGCGTCGATCATCTGGCGGTTGAACGCAATCAACTGGTCGTAGAAACCCGCGATATTGAGCAGTCCGACCGGCTTGGCATGATAGCCAAGCTGCGCCCAGCTGATCGCTTCCCAAAGCTCGTCCATGGTGCCGACGCCGCCGGGCAGGGTCAGGAAGCCGTCGGACAGGTCGGTGAAAAGCTGCTTGCGCTGATGCATGGTCTGGACGACGTGCAGCTCCGTGCAGCCGCGATGCGCCACCTCCGCCCCGACAAGGGCTTGCGGGATGACGCCGATCACCTCTCCGCCCGCCGCCAGCGCCGCATCCGCGACCGCGCCCATCAGGCCCAGCCGCCCGCCGCCATAGACGACGCCGATGCCGCGCTCCGCCAGCGTCCGGCCCACCTGCCGCGCGGCGTCGGCATAGACAGGGTCGGCGGGCAGCGCGGAACCGCAATAGACAGCCAGTTTCTTCATTCCAGCCCTCGTTCGTCCGTCAGGCAAGATCGTCCAGCATCAGCGCGGCGGTCGCCTTGGCGCTGCCCACGACGCCCGGAATGCCTGCGCCCGGATGCGTGCCCGCCCCCACCAGATAGAAGTTGGGGATCACATCGTCACGGTTGTGCGCGCGGAACCAGGCGCTTTGGGTGAGCAGCGGCTCCAGGCTGAAGGCGCTGCCCAGATGCGCCGACAGGTCGCTGCGGAAGTCGGCGGGCGTATAATGAAAGCGGGTGACGATGCGCGACCGGATGTCGGGGATCAGCCGGTGCTGGATCTCGTCGAGGATGCGCTCGGCATAGACGGGCGCGAACTGCTCCCAGTCGATCGGCAGCTTGCCCATGTGCGGCACCGGCGCCAGCGCATAGAAGGTCGAATGCCCGTCCGGCGCCATCGACGGATCGGTGACGGTGGGATGGTGCAGGTAGAGCGAAAAGTCCTGTGGCAGCACCCCATGCTGGTAGATGTCGGTCAGCAGCCCTTCATAGCGCGGCCCGAACAGGATCATGTGATGGGGTATGCCGGGCCAGCTGCCCTTGATGCCGAAATGCAGCACGAACAGGCTGGGCGACCAGCGCTTGCGGCTGAGCTTGTCCGCTTCCTTTTCGCCACGCGGATGATGGCCGATAAGGTCGCGGTAATTGTGCATCAGGTCGGCGTTGGACGCGACCGCGTCCGCCTCCCCCCGCCATCCCGACGCGGTGGTGACGCCCACCGCCCGGTCGCCATGGGTTTCCACCCGCACGACCGGATCGGCAAGGCGCATGGTGCCGCCCAGCCGCTCGAAATGGGTCGCCATCGCCTGCACCAGCCGGTTGGTCCCGCCCTTGGCGAACCACACGCCGCCGTCCTTTTCCAGCTTGTGGATCAGCGCATAGATGGCGCTGGTCTGCATCGGATTGCCGCCGACCAGCAGCGTGTGGAAGGACAGCGCCTCGCGCAGCTTCTCATTCTTCACATGCGAGGAAACGATGGAATAGACCGACCGCCACGCCTGATTCTTGGCCAGCGCGGGCGCGGCCCGGATCATGGAGGCGAAGTCGAGAAAGGCGACCGATCCGAGCTTGCGATAGCCCTCCTCATACACCTCGCCCGCATAGTCGAGGAAACGCTGATAGCCCGCCACATCCTCCGGGTTCAGCTTCGCGATCTGCGCGCTCAGGGCGGCTTCGTCATTGGAATAGTCGAAGCTGGTGCCGTCCCGCCAGTTCAGCCGGTAAAAGGGCGTGACGGGGACGAGGTCGACATCTTCCGCCATGTCATGCCCGGACAGCCGCCACAGTTCGGCCAGGCAGTCGGGGTCGGTGATGACGGTCGGCCCGGCATCGAAGACGAATCCGTCCTTTTCCCACATATAGGCGCGCCCGCCCGGACGGTCCCGCGCCTCCACCAACGTGGTTTCGATCCCGGCCGATTGCAGCCTGATCGCCAGCGCCAGGCCGCCAAAGCCCGCGCCGATGACAATAGCTTTCCTGTTCATCAGGCGTGGGGGTTCAAAACTGCGCGCATGGCGCTCCTTATGGGCACGGGCGGCTTCCCGCACAAGATGCGGATGCGATCGCGCAAGGTGGAGCGCCCGGAATAGAAGCGGCCGACAAGCCGGGGGTCCAGCCTGTAGAAGCGCTGGAACACGCGCCAGCGCTGGTCCGGCGCGGCCGCACGAAAGAGCATGCGGGCAAGCATGCGGTAAAAACCGCCCGATCGCCAATGCGCCGCCGCCCGCGCGCGCGTGGCCGTAGCCAGCCCTTCCAAAGGCTGCTCGACCAGCCACAGGGCGAAAGCCACCGCATCGGGCAGGGAATAGCCGGTCATGGGATGGAAAAGCCCGCCCCGCACGCCCGCGCGCGCTACCAGGTCCTGCGGCGGCCAGAATCGATCGAAGTCGCCGCCCTGCGCCACCGGCAGCACGCCGCTTTCGCGATGGACGACCGCCTCCACCTCCCATCCCTTTGCGTCAGCATAGGCCGCGATGCGGGCGTCGAGCGCGGAAATGTCGAGGTCCGGCGTATCGCTATAATAAGTGTCCTCGACGAACAGCGTATGTTCGTCCCAGGGCAGCAGATAGACGAAGCGGTATCCGTCCCGCTGATCAACCGCCGCATCCATGATCACGGGGCGCTCCACTCCATGCGGGACCTTCATCAGCAGCGCGTGGCCAACGAATTTCTGCCATCCGCATCGCAGCGCCGAAAGATCGCCGCCGCCCCGCGCGTCCAGCACCGCGCGCGCATTGATCATGCGGCCATCGCTCAGGGCAACATGGTCCGGCCCCACATCCGTCACGTCCGCATCCAGCAGCAGGCTGCCGTCCAGCAGATTGCGCCCATAAGCGTCGAGCCGCCCCGATGCGATGCTGTTATAGGGCGTGTCCAGGCGGCGCACATAACCGGGAAAGCGCACCTCATGCCCCTGCGGCCAGCGGTGCGTGACCAGCGGATCGATCAGCCAGCGGTCCTGCGCGGGCACGTCCCCGTCGAAGAAGGACCAGATGTGATTGCCGCCCAGCGCCCCTTCCCGCTCCACCAGCAGCAGCCGCACCTTCGGCCGCAGCCGCGCGAAGGCGAACGCCGCCAGGCTACCCGCAAGCCCTCCACCGATGATAGCGAGGTCGCAATCCAGATTGTCCGCCATGCTGACCTGTTAAGGCCACAGCCAGGCGACGAAAAGGACGATCTTGCCAGGTCAGCCGATATAGGGTAGGGGGGTACCCTATGCATGTGGTGGTGGACAAGGACAGGCTGCTGGCGCGGGTGCGTCGCATCGCCGGACAGGTCGGGGCGATCGAGCGCCAGTTGCTGGGCGAGGCGGACTGTTCCGAAACGCTGCAACTGGTGGCGTCGGTGCGCGGCGCTGTCGGCAGCCTGATGGAAGAATTGATCGAGCAGCATATGCGCGACCATGTGGCCAGGGCAGGCCTGACGGACGAGCAGCGGCAGGCGGCCGCCGAAGAGATGCTGGCCCTGATCCGGCGATATGGGAAATGACCATGCATGAAGATCATGGCGGCCACCGCCATCCGCACGACGCGCACGGCCATCCTCACGAGGCGCAGGAGCCTTTCCCCTTGCCCGCCGGAGAGGATGGCGAGGAACGCCATTATTTCGACCATATCTACCTGACCGCAGGCCATGACCGCAATGCCCGGCGGACGCTGTTCGTCGTCGGGCTGACCGCGCTCACCATGGTGGTTGAGATCGTCTTCGGCTGGCTCACCGGCTCCATGGCGCTGCTGGCGGACGGCTTTCACATGGCGACCCATGCGGGCGCGCTGGCTGTCGCGGCCGCCGCCTACAGCTATGCGCGCAAGCATCAACGCAATCCCCGCTACACCTTCGGGACCGGCAAGATCGGCGACCTGTCGGGCTTCGCTTCGGCGCTGCTGCTGGGCGTGACCGCGCTGTTCATCGGGGTGGAATCGGTCCTCCGCTTCTTCGATCCGGTGCAGGTGCGGTTCGGCGAAGCCACGCTGGTCGCGGTGATCGGGCTGATCGTCAACCTCGCGAGCGCGATGCTGCTGGGGCACGACCACAGCCATGATCATGCGCATGACGATCATGACCATTCCAGCCACGGCCATGCCGACAACAATCTGCGCGCCGCCTATGTCCATGTGCTGACCGACGCATTGACGTCAGTGCTGGCGATCGTGGCGCTGCTCGCGGGCCGCTATATGGGCTGGTGGTGGTTGGACCCGGCGGTCGGCATATTGGGCGCGATCGTCATCGCCCGCTGGGCCTGGGGCCTGATGAAGGACACAGCCGCGATCCTGCTCGATACGGCGGAGCCTGCCCTGATGTCACGGGTCCGGCAACTGGCGGAGGCGGAAGGCGGCACCATCCGCGATCTTCACGTCTGGCGCATCGGCCCGCATGCCCATGCCGCCATCATCAGCCTCGCCCCCGGCGCGGACGCGGACATGGTGCGGCAGCGGGTGCGCGCCCTCCCCCGGATGGAGCATGTGACGGTGGAATGCGGCTAACGGGCCGCGAACCGGAATCGATCAGAGCGCCTGCCCCGCCGCCCAGCCGCTAGCCCAGGCCCATTGGAAATTATAGCCGCCCAGCCATCCCGTGACGTCGACCGCTTCGCCAACGGCATAAAGGCCCGGAACGCGGCGCGCCTCCATCGTCCGGGAAGAGAGTTCCGCCGTCGCTATGCCGCCGATCGTGACCTCGGCCTTGGCGAACCCCTCGGTCCCGTTGGGGCGGAAGGTCCAGGCGCGCAGCCTCTGTTCGGCCTCCTGCAATTTGCGGCCGGGCATATTGCCAAGATCGCCGGTCAGGCCCAGCCGCTCCGCCAGCACGTCCGCCAGCCGGTCAGGCAAAAGCCCGCGCAGCAATGTGGTTAGCGTGATCCGGGGCCGCGCCCGCTTCGCCTCGATCATCCATCCCGCCGCCTGATCCGGCAGGAAATCGAGATCTATGGAGCCGCCATGACGCCAATAGGATGAGATTTGCAGGATCGCCGGACCCGAAAGCCCGCGATGCGTGAGCAGCGCCGCTTCCCGGAAAGCCGCCCTCCCGCAGCGCGCGATCACATCCGCCGAAACGCCGGAGAGCGACCGGAACAACAGTTCCTCCCCGCCCAGCGTCAGCGGGACCAGCGCCGGACGCGGCTCTACGATCTTCAGCCCGAATTGCCGCGCAAGGTCATAGGCAAAGCCCGTCGCCCCGATCTTGGGAATGGATGGGCCGCCGGTCGCGATCACCAGTGACGGCGCAATGGCCACCCGGTCCCCATGGGTGACGCGAAACCGGCCGTCGCCATGGCTCACCGCGCCGATCGGATGGTCAAGGCGGATCGCTACGCCCCCGGCCTGGCATTCGGCGAGCAGCATCGCCACGATCTGCCGCGCGCTGCCGTCGCAGAATAGCTGCCCCAGCGTCTTTTCATGCCAGGCGATGCCGTGCCGCTCCACCAGCGCCAGAAAGTCTGCCGGGGTGTAGCGGCCCAGCGCCGACTTGGCGAAATGCGGGTTGGCGGACAGGTAACGGTCCGGCGCGGTATGGATGTTGGTGAAGTTGCAGCGCCCGCCGCCGGAAATCAGGATCTTCTTGCCCGCCTGCCCGGCATGGTCGATGACCAGGACGCGCTTGCCCCTCTGCCCCGCCGCCGCCGCGCACATCAGGCCAGCGCCACCCGCGCCCAGCACGATGGCGTCGAAACGTTCCTCAGGCGAAGGCATCAGCCAGCGGCGAGCGCGTCCATGATCTGCCGCACGGGCGTGACATCATATCCCGCCGCCGCCGCCTGTTCGGCCAGACCTGCCGGATGCTCTCCCGCCCGCGCGCGCGTCAGCGCCCACAGCAGGGTGCTGCGCGTGCCTGACCGGCAATAGGCAAGGACCTTCCCCTCCCCCGCCTGTTCGAGCGCGGCGGCCATGCCGTCCAGTTGCCACGGGGCGAAGCCGCCATGGGCGACCGGCACCGCCGCATAGCCGATGCCCGCCGCCTTCGCCGCCGCTTCGATGGCCGCGCCGTTGGTCTGCCCCGGCTCCTCATCGTCCGGGCGGTTGTTCACGATCATGGTCACGCCCAGCGCCTTGGCCTCTTCCACCTGATCGACGGTGATCTGCGGGGACACGTAAAGGCTTTTCGTCAGCTGGCGGAACATGGGCACACTCCTTGGGATCGCGGCAAGCCATGCGCCTGTGGGCCGCGGCTTTCAAGAGGGCAAGGCGGCGGAAGCGGGCCGCCTCATCAAAGATGGGGCCGGATCGCCGCCAGGAAGGCGTCTCCATAGGCCTCCAGCTTGCGGTGGCCGACGCCGCTCACATGGCTGAGTTCGGCCAGGGTGGACGGGCGCTGCTCGGCCATTTCCCGCAGCGTCGAATCGTGGAAGATGACATAGGGCGGCACTCCCGCCTCCTGCGCCAGTTCCCGGCGGCAGGCGCGCAGCGCGTCGAACAGCGGATCGCCGACCGGATTTTCCGCGCTGCCGTTGCGCGCGCTCCTGCGGCGGCGTTCCTTGCGCGGCGGCAGCACCAGGCTCACATCCTCTTCGCCGCGCAGGATCGGGCGCGCGCTGGGCCCCAGCTCCAGCCCGCCATGCTCGTTCGTCTGGAGCGCGTCCCTGACCAGCAGGGCGCGCGACACGGGACGGAGCAGCGCGGCTTCTTCGCCATCGACGATGCCATAGACCGATATCCTGTCATGCCCCCGCTCGCGAATCTTGTCCGTGACCGCGCCCGTCAGCACCGATTCGATATGCCCCGCGCCAAAGCTCTGCCCCGTCCGGTAGACGGCGGACAGGAATTTGCGCGCGGTCTGGGTGGCGTCGATGCTGGGCGGGGGGTTCAGGCAATTGTCGCAATTGCCGCAGGTGGGGGGCGGGTTCTCGCCGAAATGGCGCAGCAATATGGCGCGGCGGCAGGTCCCCGTTTCGACCAGCGCGCCCAGCGCCGCGATCCGCGCCCGTTCGCCCTGCTGCCGCGCCGGGTCCAGCTCGGCAATCCGCATCCGGGCGCGGGCGAAATCCTCCGCGCCCCAGAACAGATGCGCTTCGGCCGGTTCGCCGTCGCGCCCGGCACGGCCCGATTCCTGATAATAGCCCTCGATCGACTTGGGCAGGCCAGCATGGGCGACGAAGCGCACGTCCGGCTTGTCGATGCCCATGCCGAATGCGACCGTGGCCACCATCACCATGTCCTCGCTGGCGATGAAGGCGGCCTGGTTGGCGGCGCGCAGCTGCGGGTCGAGCCCGGCATGATAGGCGCGCGTGGGCCGTCCTGCCCGCCCCAGCGCCTCGGCCAGCTTCTCCGTCGCCGCCCGCGTCGGCGCATAGATGATGCCCGGCCCGGTGCTGCCCGCGATCAGGTCGGCCAGTTGCCGGTTGAGCCCGTCGCGCGGATGCACGGCGTAGCGGATGTTGGGCCGGTCGAAGCCCGCGATGATCATGCCTTCGCGCGCTATGCCCAGCTGGACCAGAATATCCTCACGCGTATGCGCGTCCGCCGTCGCCGTCAGCGCCAGCCGCGGCACGGCGGGAAATTCGTCCAGCAGGGGCCGGAGAAGCCGGTAATCCGGCCTGAAATCATGCCCCCATTCGGAAACGCAATGCGCCTCGTCTATGGCGAAGAGGGCGATGCGCGCGGAGCGGAGCAGGTTGCGGAACCCCTCCCCGCTTGCCCGTTCCGGCGCGACATAGAGAAGGTCCAGATCGCCATTGCGCAGCCGGTCCTGCGTTTCGCGCCAGTCGGCATCGACGCTGGTCAGGCTCGCCGCCCGGATGCCGACCGCCTGGGCCGCGCGCAACTGGTCGTGCATCAGCGCAATCAGCGGGGAGATGACGACGCAGCACCCCTCCAGCGCGACGGCGGGAAGCTGATAGCAGAGCGACTTGCCCGCGCCCGTCGGCATGATCGCCAGGGTCGCCTGTCCCGCCATGATCCGGCCCACAACCTGCTGCTGCACCCCGCGAAAGCCGGAAAAGCCGAAGACGTCGTGGAGAAGCGTGAGGATATCGGGCCGCATGCGGGCGTTCCTAGCGGCTGCGGCGCCCCGCGCAAACGGTCATTGCGGCGGATCGAGCAGGCATCCCCATCCCGGCCGGTACTGCGCCGAGCGGGAGGCGAGCAGCGGCACGCTCGCCCGGACCGACCGCGATTCGGGCCGGTCGGCGAGCGTCACCAGCGCCATGCCCGGTTCCTTGTCGGTGCGGCAACTGTCCATCGTCCGCCCTTCGACATAGCGGCACGCGCAGGCGACACGCGCGCCATAGCCCGCCCCCACTTCGGCCCGCGCGCGCAGATCGCCCCATTTCCAGGCGAGCAGGCCCGCCAGCACAACGGCTATAGCGGCCAGAACGAAGATCCATTTCGGGCGACCGGACATGCTCGCCTTTCCCTGCATTGCGACGATGTTGGCGAATTTCGCCGCCGCTGGCTTTCCACCGGACGCAAAAATGCTCTAGGGCGCGAAGCGCTCCTCCGCTCCGCGATCGACGCCCTGTTCGATGGCGATGAGGATGTGGGTGAAACGCGCGCCCTTCTCATCATGCATCGGGGGAAGATCATCGCCGAACGCTATGCGCCGGGCTACGGCCCGCAAACCAGGCTGCTGTCCTGGTCGATCGCCAAGAGCGTGACGGCGGTGCTCGCCGGGCTGATGGTGTCGGACGGGCGGCTGGCGCTCGATTCGCCGGTGCCGGTCGCCGCCTGGAGCCAGCCGGGCGACCCGCGCGGCCGCATCACCTTGCGGCAATTGCTCACCATGTCGTCGGGCCTCGACCATGTGGAGGATGACGAGCCGATCGCCCAGGCCGATACGATCCGCATGCTCTTTACCGATGGCGCGCAGGACATGAGCGCCTTCGCCGAATCGCAGCCGCTGGCCCATGCGCCGGGTTCGGCCTTTTCCTACAGCACCGGCAGCACGCTGATCCTGGCCGACCTGATGACGCGCATGCTGACCAGCAGCACCGGCCCGGACGACCGGCGGCGCGCGATGCAGACCTTCATCGACGGACGGCTGAAAATCCCCGCCCGCCTTGGCAGCCTGACGGTGGAATATGACGCGGCGGGCACCATGATCGGCGGCAGCTTCCTGCACATGACCGCGCGTGACTATGCCCGCTTCGGCGAGTTGCTGCGCAACCACGGGCGCGGACCGGGCGGGCATCAGATCGTGCCGGAAAAATGGATCGACTTCATGCGCACCCCGTCAGCGCGCAATCCCGCTTATGGCGCGCATCTGTGGCTGAACCGCGACAGCGGCGAAAGCGCCCTGATGCCCGGCCAGGCCCCCGCCAGCCTGTTCGGCTGCGTCGGCCATGGCGGGCAATATATCCTCGTCTCTCCCGCCCAGAAGCTGACGATCGTGCGTATCGGCATGTCGCCGGAAAAGGAACAGCGCCGGGCATTGAAGACCGGCCTTGCAAAGCTGATCGCGCTGTTCCCGCGCTGACCTGAGGCGTTCAGAGCAGGAAGCTGCCCTCGATCACCGTGCGGCATGCGCCGGACAGGATCACGCGATCCCCGTCCAGCAGGCAGCCCAGCCTGCCGCCGCGCGCCGACGCCTGAAAGGCGCTGATCCGGTTGCGCCCCAGCCTGCGCGCCCAAAAGGGCGTTAGCAGGCAATGGGCAGAGCCAGTGACGGGATCTTCGTCCACGCCTGCGCCGGGCACGAAGACGCGGCTGACAATATCGCTGTCGTCCCCCGGCGCGGTGGCGATCAGCATGATATCGCCCAGTGACCTCAACCGCGCGAAGTCGGGCGAAAGCGCGCGCACCGAAGCCGCATCGGGATAGAGGAACAGGCTGTATCCGCCCTCGCGCCAGTGCGATTCGACCGGCGCGCCGCCCAGCCCCGCCGCAAGGTCCGGCAAATCACGCGGATCCATCTGCCAGGCGGGAAGGGACAGGGTATAGGCCTCCCGCTCGCGCGATACGGTGAGGACACCGGCATGGCGCGTGCTGAACCGCACGGCGGTGCGGCTGCCCATCAGCACATGGCCACTAGCGAGCGTCGCGTGACCGCAAAGCTTCACTTCCACCGAGGGCGTGAACCAGCGCAGGGCATAATCCGCTTCGGGATCATCGGGCGTGGGCACGGTGAAGGCGGTTTCGGACAGGTTATTTTCCGCCGCGATCGCCTGAAGCGTCGCATCCTCCAGCCATCGGCCAAGGGGAATCACCGCGGCCGGATTGCCGGTGAAGGGCGCGTCGGCGAAAGCGTCGACCTGGGTAAAGGGAAGGCGAGTCATGCATGCTCCTTGGGGGTTGATGCGGACATGCCTCGCTGGAGGCCGCAGCGACAGAGCCGCTTTCCACCAATTGGTCGCCCGGCCTCCGCCAGAATTGAGGCTGCGCCATCGCCTCACCACTCCAACCCAAAAGCAAATGGGCCAGCCATGAAACCATGGCTGGCCCGTGTCGCGGCTGAAGGGGACGTTTTGACCGTCAAGCCATGCCCGGCATGGTGACGCTCCCCAGGCTTACGCGCTGCCGCTCGCCCTCCCGCGGGCGATCGATAGGCAAGAGATTAACGCAGATTGGCTGAGTCGTCTCGCCGAAATCCGGCATTTGGCCGATGACCGGCTCGTTTCACCCCGTCAGGCCAGCCGGTCCCGGCCGCATTGCGCGCGGTCGAGCAGCTTCTGGTCGGCCAGCACCAGCGCCATCATCGCTTCGACGACCGGAACGCCGCGTATGCCCACGCATGGATCATGCCGTCCCTTGGTGATGATGTCCGACGCTTCGCCGGTGCGCGTCACCGTTTCGACCGGGATCAGGATCGAGCTGGTCGGCTTGAAGGCGACGCGGACCTTGACCGGCTGGCCCGTTGAAATGCCGCCAGCGATGCCGCCTGCGTGATTGGCCAGGAAGGCAGGCCCGTTTTCGCCGGGCCGCATCGGATCGGCATTCTCCTCGCCGCGCAGCCGGGCGGCGGCGAAACCGTCGCCGATCTCTACCCCCTTGACCGCATTGATGCTCATCATCGCGGCGGCAAGTTCGCTGTCCAGCTTGGCATAGAGCGGCGCGCCCCATCCCGCTGGCACGCCGCTGGCGATGCATTCGACCACCGCGCCAAGCGATGAACCGTCACGCCGCGCATCGTCGAGCAGCTTTTCCCAGCGCAGCGCCGCCTCCGCATCCGGGCAGAAGAAAGGATTATTGCCGATCTCGCCCGCGTCGAAACGGGCCGGATCGATCGTATCGCCGCCAATCTCGCTCACATAGGCGAAGATATCGACATCCGGGATGACGAGGCGTGCGACCGCGCCCGCCGCCACCCGGCTCGCCGTCTCCCTGGCGGAGGAACGGCCGCCGCCGCGATAGTCGCGAAAGCCATATTTGGCGTCATAGGCATAGTCGGCATGGCCGGGGCGATAGGCCTTGGCCACTTCGGAATAATCCTTCGATCGCTGATCCTGATTCTCGATCATCAGGCTGATCGGCGTGCCGGTCGTCTTCCCTTCGAACACGCCGGACAGGATGCGGACCTCATCGGGTTCGCGCCGCTGGGTCGTGAATTTGGACGTGCCGGGCTTTCGCTTGTCGAGGAAGGGCTGGATGTCCGCTTCGGTCAGCGCCAGCCCCGGAGGACAGCCGTCCACCACCGCCCCGATGGCGGGACCATGGCTCTCCCCCCAGGTGGTGAAGCGGAAGACGCGGCCGAATGTGTTGAAGCTCATGCCCTGACCCTGGCCTGCCGGTCAGCCCTTGTCGAGCGCGATGTCCGGCGCGTCTTCCGCCTTCATGCCCACGACATTGTAGCCCGCATCGACATGATGGACCTCGCCGGTCACGCCCGACGCCAGGTCGGACAGCAGATAGAGGCCCGCGCCGCCCACATCCTCGATCGTGACATTGCGGCGCAGCGGCGAATTCAGCTCGTTCCACTTCATGATGTAGCGGAAATCGCCGATGCCGCTCGCGGCCAGCGTCTTGATCGGGCCTGCCGAAATGGCGTTCACGCGGATATTTTCCGGCCCCAGGTCCATGGCCAGATATTTGACGCTGGTTTCCAGCGCCGCCTTCGCCACGCCCATCACATTATAATGGGGAATGACCTTTTCCGCGCCGTAATAGGACAGCGTCAGAAGGCTGCCGCCCTCCGCCATCAACGCCCGCGCGCGCTTGGCCACCGCGACGAAGCTGTAGGCCGAGATGTTCATGGTCATCAGGAAGTTTTCGAGGCTGGTGTCGACATATTTGCCGCGCAGCTCATTCTTGTCGGAAAAGCCGATCGCGTGGACGACGAAGTCCAGCTTGCCCCAGCGCGCCTTCACCTCGTCAAAGGCGGCGTCCAGCTTGCCCATGTCGGAAACGTCGCAATCGATCAGGAAATCGGACCCCAGCTCCTCCGCCAGCGGCCGCACGCGCTTGGCCAGGGCCTCGCCCTGATAGGAAAAGGCGAGTTCCGCGCCCTGCGCCCGCAACTGCTTGGAAATGCCCCACGCAAGCGACTTGTCGTTCGCAAGCCCCATGATGAGGCCGCGCTTTCCCGCCATCAAGCCCGTCATTTCGATGTCCCGTTCCCTTTGCCTTCGGCGGCCGCCGCCTGCCATTCCTCTTCGGGGAATTCAGCAAGCGCCGCGTTGAGTTCCGCGCCAATTACCACGCCAAGCCCGACGAGAAAGAAAAAAATGAGGGTGATCATGACGCCCGCCAGGCTGCCATAGGTCGCGTCATAGCCGCCCAGCAGCGACAGGGTCGGCGGCAGCAGCATGGTGACGCCATACCACCAGAGCGCCGTGGCGACCGCGCCGGGCCATTTGGGAAAGCGCTTGTCCTTGTAGGCGCTGGGGGTCAGGGAGAAATAAAGAGAGTAGAGCGCGATGCACAGGATCACGATGGGGGCCAGCCGCGTGACCGTGACGATGCGGATCGCGTCGTCGGCAAAGGGCAGGAGCTGGTGCAGGAACTGGTCGACGCCCGTCATGATCACTTGCAGGGAAAAGGCGAACATGACCGCAAAGACGCTGACCAAGGTGATGCCGATCGCGTTCAGCCGGTAACGCCAGAAGGGATGGGTGCTCGTCGTCCCGTAGGCGCGGCGCAATATGTCGCGGATGGTTTCGATGAGGCTCCCCACCGTCCACAGCCCGACCAGGCCGCCCAGCCAGAGCAGCGGCCCGGTGCGCGCGTTCAGCACGTCATGGATGGGCTTGCGCACCACGTCGGCGACCCCCTCCGGCACGGTCTGGAGGAAGGCGCTGACCGCCGCCAGCCCATCCTGCGACCGGCCGAAGATGCTGGCCACCGCCGCCGCGACGATGAAGAAGGGGAACAGCGTCATCAGCGACAGATAGGCAAGGTTGCCCGCATGGATGAAGCCGTCGCTATAGGTGCCCACCGCCACCCGCTTCACTATCTCCAGCATGTAGGAGCCGGGCGGCACCCGCTCCATCTGGCGGTGCAGCCGCGCCTTGGCCTGATGGGCGATCTTGCGGCGGCGGGATTCGGGCGAATAAGGCGAAGGCTGCATCGGCCCCTAACGCCCTATACGCCCAGATGGGCCCGCACGGCCCGGCTGTCCTGCCACGCTTCGACCAGCGCCTTGATCGCGGGATCGTCCGCCGGAACGTCGATCTGCAACCGCACGAGCTGATCGCCGCGCGTCCCATTCTTGCCCGTGAAGCCCTTGCCGCGCAGGCGCAGCACCTTGCCTGAGGTGGAGCCAGCGGGCACGCCCAGCATCACCGGCCCATCGACCGTGGGAACCTTCACCTTGCCGCCCTTCACCGCCTCGTCCAGCGTGATGGGCAGGTCCAGCAGCACATTGTCGCCGTCGCGGGTGAAGAAGGGATGCGGCTTCACCTCGATCGTGATGATCGCGTCGCCCGCGCCGCCCGGTCCTTGCTGCCCCTTGCCCGTCAGCCGCATCTGCGTGCCGGTTTCGACGCCCGCGGGCAGTTTCAGGTCGATGCTCTTGCCGTCCTGCAAGGTGATGCGCTGGGGCGCGAGCGTCGCTGCATCGACGAAGCTGACCGCGAGCCTGTAGGCGACATTGCCCCCGCGCTGCGGCGGCGCCTGCCGTCCGAAACCGCCAAAGCCGCCGCTGCGCGCGCGCGCGCCGCCCCCTCCGCCGAACAGCCCTTCGAATATGTCACCAAAATCAGCGCCTTCGTTGAATTCGAAGCCGCCATTCTGGCCGGGGCGTCCGCGAAAGCCGCCGCCTGCGCCGCCCCCATAGCCGAAGGGCGCGGTCGGATTGCCTTCCGCGTCGATTTCGCCACGGTCGAAGCGGGCCCGCTTGTCCTTGTCGGACAGCAGGTCATAGGCCCCCGTCACCGCCGAGAATTTTTCGGCAGCCTTCGGATTATCCTTGTTCCGGTCGGGATGCAGTTCCTTGGCGAGCTTGCGGTAGGCCGACTTGATCTCCGCCTCGCTCGCGCCGCGCGCGACGCCCAGAGTTGCGTAGGGATCCGCCATGGCCGGTCAATATTCCTTCCTGTTCGTGAAAGCCAATTGACCCATATGTGGCAAAAAGGTCACGATCCTTCAAGCGGCGGGCCCATCGACATAGCCGCTGGCGGCGCGTAAATCGAGAGCATGACCGATCCCTTCCCCCTTTTCGACCAATGGTATGGCGAAGCACGCCAGAGCGAGATCAACGACAGCAATGCGATGACGCTCGCGACCGCCGATGCGCGCGGGCGGCCCTCGGCGCGAATGGTGCTGCTGAAGGGGCACGGCCCGGACGGCTTCATCTTCTACACCAATTTCGAAGGGCGCAAGGCAGGCGAGCTGATGGAAAATCCCCATGCCGCCCTGCTCTTTCACTGGAAGTCGCTGCGCCGCCAGATCCGCATCGAAGGCACTGTCGCAACGGTCGACGACGCCACCGCCGACGCGTATTTCGCGACGCGCAGCCGGGACAGCCAGCTTGGCGCCTGGGCGTCGGACCAGTCGCGCCCGCTCCAGTCGCGAGATCTGTTCATGGCCCGCTATGAGGAGGCGGTCGCGCGCTTCGAAGGCGGCCCGGTGCCCCGTCCGCCGCATTGGGGCGGCTTCCGCGTGACCCCGTCCCGCATCGAATTCTGGCAGGACCGCGAACACCGCCTGCATGAGCGGCGGCTGTTCCTGCGCGAAGGCGACGGGTGGAGCGAAGGGCTGCTTTATCCCTGAATGGGGTCGGAGAGCGCTTGCCGGAGCCCCAAAAACATCCTCCCTATGTGAAGCATGGGGAGGGGGGATCGCGGCCGAAGGCGGTGGTGGAGGGGAAGAGGCTGACGTAGCGCATTTCCCCTCCACCAGCCTTTGACTGGTCCCCCTTCCCATCTTCCGATGGGGGAGGACGCATGTGGCTCGCACGCGGAAATGCGCGACCTCATTCGTTCAACGGGAAAGGCGGCCATCCACGTCGATTGCGGGGGTGCCGGACGCCTGTTAGATGTGCCTGCGCGCACGGGTTAGAGGGGTTGCATGCGGAATCGACTGACGGCCTTCATCCTGGCGGGAATGATCCTGGGGGTGATCACGGGTTTCCTGGCCAATTTGTGGGTTGGCGGCGATAAGACGCTGGCGAAGGATGTGGCGGGATATTTTCACCTTCTGGCCGACAT
>NZ_JNAC01000068.1:0-7023 GCF_000722555.1 Sphingobium sp. DC-2
TTGATATTACATGATATTATTGAAATGTAGCCTATTTTGTCGGCTGACACTTGGCAATAGCCCTGCTGCCGACATATGGCTCGCCCGGTCACGGTTGAAGGGAGCGGCGATGCTGGCCAGTTCCGCCGGCATTCCCATCACTGTCGTCGAACTGGAGGACTGGATTTGCGGACGGCGTCCACCGCCGCGGCATAGCGAAGGGCTGAACGACCCGCTTTCGGTGGCGGCGCTGGTGCATTTCGCCTTGTCGGCCAATGACAGCCTGCTTGATCCTGTCGCGCGCGCCACGCTTAACATCTCCCGTTCGCTGCTGGACGACCGCAAGGAGGCGGAACTGTGGGGAGCGGAAGATCTGGTGCGTTTCGGACCGGCTTGGCGGGCGGTTCAGAGCGCCCTGGAGGCCCCCTACCCTGCTGTCAGCCTGGAAGCCGTCGCCGAGCGTCTGATCGCCGCCAGGGAGCAGTTGCAGGCGCCTGTGGCCGGGGGACAGTTGCTGACGACGGCGGATGGCCGGCAGTTCCGGCTCGATCCACGCAGGCCGGATCTTGGCTGGGTGATCGCCTGCCATATTCCGGCTGCGCTCAAAGCCTGCGGCCTTGCCTTGCGCCACCTGCCGCCGTTCGTGGATATGGGGCGCTTTCCATCTGACGATGTGGATGCTTTGGCGGAACAGTTGGCTGCGATGATCGCGCGGCAGGCGAGTGAAGGTCTGCGCGAACTGGACCGGCTTGAGCGGCGCGTCAGCCGCCTGCCGCAGGAACTGGAGGTGACGAAGCGGAGCAAGGCGCCTTTGCTCATGCGGCTGGAACTGGCCTATCCGGGATTGAGCAGAATGGCGGCCGCGCGCTTGCTGGGAATCTCGCACCAGGGCGTAACTAAGTTGATGCGTCAGATCTCCAGCAGGACAAAGGAAGGTGCTGGATAACCTGGCGTCTGGATCCTCATCCTTCTTCATTCCCAATAACAGCATCTGCCAGGTTACAAAGTTTATAGGAAAGTTAGAGAGTTACGCGCGGCTCTAAGGCGGAAAAGCTGGCGGAACTGGGCGAGTCGGGCGAAGACCGCCGTTCCTGAAGGATCGGTGATGCGTTCCCGAAATGTCGGCCATGCCGTTCCCGAAATGTCGGGTAACCGTTCCCGATGGTGCGTTGGCCGTTCCCGGAGTGTCGACTGCACCCGGCATATAGTGGATGGCAGTGGGGGATTGAATCAGTTCGAGCGGAGCTTTGCGAGGACACGTTCAAAAGCTGTGGACAAGTTACGGGTCGGGTCGGGTGGCTCATCGAACGGTGGAAGCGTAGCAATCGGCACCCGACACTTCGGGAACGGAATATGTTTGGTGCTATGCCGGTCCGGCAAAGTCGGAGGGTTTGGGCATTCCCCGGATATTGTGATGGACCGGCAGGCGGTGCGAAGCCGGTCAACTCTGCGCTGCGCATTGCCTGATCTGCGTCGTTAAGTGCGGGAAGCGGCGCTTTAGCAAAGAGAAGGAAGGCCGGTGGCCTCTTCGGCTGTATTCCGTAGACGCTGTCCCGATTAGCGCTTTGCATATGGATGTGGCTGGGTGAGCAGCAGATGTCGGCAGCGGGGGAATGGCATCATCAAAGGCGGTGATGGTTCTTTTCGTGGAAACGGCGGACGAAGCCGATGAAGGCCTTTTGATAGTTGACCGGGGTGCGGGATGGATCGGCTTCGAGCCAGTCGCGGAATTCCTGATGGAGGGATTGGTAATCCCACCCCGGATAATTGGCGCGCAATGTTGCCAGGGTTGCATCCGTGACCTCCC
This sequence comes from Sphingobium sp. DC-2, assembly GCF_000722555.1. Classification (NCBI taxonomy): domain Bacteria; kingdom Pseudomonadati; phylum Pseudomonadota; class Alphaproteobacteria; order Sphingomonadales; family Sphingobiaceae; genus Sphingobium; species Sphingobium sp. DC-2. The sequence goes on from NZ_JNAC01000068.1 coordinate 1,787, forward strand.
CGGCGCTGGCGCGGGAGGAAAGTCCGGTTACCGTGCGGCGGATGACGTCGCTGGCATCGAAAAGGGGTTGCGATGCTTCGGTTGCGGCCTTGAGCTGTGTTCCGCTGGGCTCGCTTGTGTGTCGCGCCGTTTTGGCCACGGCGGGAACGTCGCCATTTCTTTCGGAGGCACGGAATGGTGAGGTGATCCGCTCTGCTTCGGCCGCGCGCCGGCGCATGCGCAGGAAGGGTTCCCGCTTGCCTTCGGGCTGTTCGAGCGCGAGCGTATAGCCGGGGAGCGGGTCGCGCTCGGCGATCTTGGCGATCTCGAACTTGAAGCGGCGGTAGGCGCCTTCTGCTCCTGACTTTTCGAACAGGGTCGGCATGGAGATGGCAAAGCCCCCCTCCCCCGCCCCGCCAGCATGCTTGCGCGCGACCTTGTAGAGCCAGCGTTCGCGGCCGCCGGTGAGGTCGAAATAAGCGCGGTCGATGGACAGCACGCCGCCCTGCATCAGCACGCCTTCGTAGAACCAGTTGCTGAGTTCGATCGTCATGCCGCGCGAACGTTCGGTGCGTTCATCGACCAGCTGGGTCCAGCCATCGAGCCAGCTAAAGGTCGCCTCGCGGCGGTTTTCGGCGCGAATGTTGGTCTTGATGGTAGTGGCGACGAGCCGATCAAGCGATTGGCCGAGCAATTCATAAGCGCGGCCAGTGGTGGGACGGTGAATGGCGCGCAGCAGATCGTAGGGCATGAGGTGCAGCTTGCGCGGCACGTCATTGACGCCGCGGCGCGCCATGTCGGCGAGGACGGAGGCGCAATAGATCAGAATGTCGGCGTCCCAGATGGTCGCCATACCGTAATCGGGATTGGCCGACACATGGACCCACGCCTTGCCATCGGGGGAGGTGTAGTCGATCGGTTTGACGCGCTTCGATTTGGCGAGGCTGAAGAAGGGGCGCTCCATCATCTCGCGCTGGTCGCGCAGGGGCATGTCCGCGATATAGGGGAGGAACAGTTCGAACTGGTCCGTGATGTCCTGCCTGCCGGTGCGGCTCATGGGCGTTTCCCCGGCAAGAAACAGATGGATTTTGCGGAAGATGCCGGGGTGTTTCCCCAGGGAAACCAAGAGAGAAGTAGAAGGCTGAAAAGATTTTTCGGGAGGGGCAGGGGGAGGGGATTGGCGGCTCCCTTCTTCCTGGGGCTAACCTGTTTCCCCGGGGAAACAGCGTGCAGCGGAAAGGGCTGGCCCCCCCCGGCGTCATAACCCCAATGCTGATGCCCCCCTGACCGCATCACTGCTGCAAGCCCAATCCCTGGCGTTCCAGATGTTCCAGCGTGTCGCGCAGGGCCTGGCTCAATGTTTCTATGTCCGCGCCGGAACCTGCGTGAAAGCGGATGGTGACGCCCTGACGGTTGACCGACTGCACGGTGAGGGCAGGGCGGCCGTACCGAGTGGTCCAGGTGAAAGGCTCCTCCTTCGGCTGTGACACCGCCACGCGGGGCGCGTCGAGCAGGCGCTTCAATATCTCGGCAGCGGGGATGGCGGGCGCTCCAGCGGCGCGGCGTTCCCGTTGTGTCGTGGCAAGGCGAGCGGCTTCGGCATGAATGACCGTCGCGGCCGCATGATCGTCCAATGCCTGCGCCAGCGGATAAGCGGGCTTCAACTGAACGTCGCCGGGGGAGGGGAAGGCATCGATAATATCGTCGGGAATGCCCGCGACCTTGATCATCTTGCTGAGCCAGCCCTTGGAGAGCTTCAGCCGCTCCGCCATGCGCGTCAAATGGCTGCCATAATGCGCGCCCAGCGCTTCGGCATAGTTGCGCGCACGCTCAAGGTCGGTGACGTCCTTGCGCGCGCGGTTCTCCAGATCGGCGAGACGGAAGGCCGCTTCGTCATCGAGCTGGGCGACCTGCGCCACGAACATCATGTCGGGATAGCTGTGCGCCCGCAGCCAGCTAATCGAGAAATGGCGGCGCGTGCCCGCTATCACTTCATAGTCGTGATCGGGATCGCCCTCGACACGGCGGACGACGGCGGGCACCTTCTGCCCGCCCTCCGCGATGATCGAATCGATCAACTCGCGGCAATTTTCCTCGGTAAGATGCTGGTACAACCGGGCATTGCCGCGCCAGATGCGGACCCTGGCGGGATCGAGCAGCAATTGCGTCACCTGCCGCACCTCGCCCGAAGCGAGGCGGGCGAGCGCCGTTTCGCGGCCCAGCAATGTCGCGCCACGCACCCGTTCGGCGCGGGGAGGGGCAGGGGAGGGGGCGGAAGGCGCGCGCTCGGCCTCACTGTCCTCCGGCGTTTCGCTCACCGGGGCGGGGGAGGGGCTTTCCGCCTCGTCGGACAGCAGCGCCGCCAGATAATCCGATTGCTTACGCGCCATGGGCTTGTCCTCCGATTCGCGGGGAACATAAAGTGAACATATTACTGTAGGACAGAGCTGATTTTGGTTCACGCGGAGGCGCGGAGGCGCGGAGATCCTTCGCCTCGCCGAAGGCGTTCCCACCCATGCAGAGGGCATGCCGAATTGCGCAGCCGGAGTTTGGAGAGCGGCGATGCCGCTCGGGAAACTGCTCCGCGTCTCCGCGCCTCCGCGTGAACCAAAACTCACGCCGCATTGACGATATCCTCTTCCCGTGCCGGCGCCACGCGGCCCCAGCCCTGGCGGACGAGCGCTTCGATCTGGGCCATGGCTTCGTCCAGGTTCGCGCGGCAGCGTTTGTGGGTACGCGGCGTGCCGATGGGCTTTTCCAGCTCATAGACGGTCATCATGCGCAGCGCCGCATGGCTGATTTCCGCGCTGTCGAGGATGGGGATGGGGAGGAGGGCAGGGCCAAAGCTCTGCTCCATGATCGCGCGCACCATCGAATGGCTGGGATCATTGCTGTCGAATTTGGAACAGAGCAGGCGGACGAACTGGTAATCGACCTCTATCCCCGCCGTTTGCAGCTGGTTGATGACCTGATCCATCATAGAGAGAAATTGCACGGTCGAGCAGAAGTCGGGCGTGGTCGCGGCGAGCGGCACCAGCAGCGCATTGGCCGCCTGCATCACCGCAAGGCTGATCGTGCCCAATGCTGGCGGCGGATCGAGCAGCACCACGTCATAATGGCGGGCAAGGTCCATCAGGCCCTGCTTCAATTTGCGGAAGCGCGCGGCGAGGACGGAGCCGCCGTCGCTGCCCGCGGCCGCCAGCTCATATTCCACATCGAAAAGTTCAAGGTTCGACGGGATCAGATCGACATTGGGCCATGCCGTATGCTTGACCGCGTAGAGCAGATCGACCTGCGTCGGATCGATCGAGAGGTAAGGATAAAGCGTCTCTTCCCGCTGAATATTGAAATGGGGGTTGAAGCCGAACAGCGTGGTGGTGGTCGCCTGGCTGTCGCAATCAACGACCAGAACGCGATAGCCCTGCACCGCGAAATAATGCGCCAGATGCGTGGTTACGGTCGATTTGCCGACGCCGCCCTTGAAATTCTGCACCGCGATGATCGCAGGAACGTCCAGCGGCGCGCGTTCGGGCGAGGCGCCCAGCACCTGGCGCATGTTCAGCAGTTCCTCCACCGTATAGCCGGGGCGGCGGCCATTTTCGGTCGGCGGGGCAGGGGGCAGGCGGCCGTCATCCTCCGCCATGCGGATCCGATTCGTGGAGCAGCCGAGCAATTGCGCCGCCTCCGCTATGCCGAAGCGGACATTGAGTTCCTTGCGGCTATCCGGCAGAAAAGCCTTGCGCCGCAGCCTTTCGACCATCTTTTCCCCGGCTTCGGCCAGGTCGCCAATCTGGTCAACAACTGCGTTCATTTCCGCCCCCAAAAAGGAAGTTGAAGCTTATCCGGCGACGCTATCGCAGATTTCCTTCAATTTCGCAATCTATCGCGGAATTTGATGCGGTTGAGCGCGCGATGCAGCGGCACGGTTGCACAGGACAGGAAGCTGGGGAATAAACCCGCCGGACCATATTGCCTAGCATCGGGGATTTCGCGCATGCCGCAACCGCTTCCCACCCGCCAGATCGGCCCCTTTACAGTGTCGGCCATCGGCCTTGGCTGCATGAATTTAAGCCATGGCTATTTGCCCCGTCCCGGCGCGGCCGACGCCGAAAGGCTGCTGCTGCATGCGCTCGATTCGGGGATCACCTTCTTTGACACGGCGGCGCTCTATGGCTTTGGGCGCAATGAGGAGCTGCTCGGCCGCACGTTGATGCACCGGCGCGGCGAATTCACGCTGGCGAGCAAATGCGTGCTGGCGGAGATTGACGGCAAGCGCGGGCTGGACGGCTCGCCCGAAGCGATCGCGCGGGTGCTGGAGGATTCGCTGCGGCGGCTGCGCGTCGATCATATCGATCTTTATTATATGCACCGGCTGGACCCCAAGGTGCCGGTCGAGGAATCGGTCGGCGCGCTGGTGCGGGCGAAGGAAGCGGGCAAGATCGGCGCGATCGGCCTTTCTGAAATGTCGGCGGCGACGATCCGGCGGGCGCATGCGGTGCATCCGATCGCGGCGGTGCAGACGGAATATTCGCTCTGGACGCGCAATCCCGAAATCGCGGTGCTGGATAGCTGCGCGGAGTTGGGGATCGGCTTTGTCGCCTTCTCCCCTCTTGGGCGCGGCCTTCTTGCCGGTAATGTCAGCGGGGCGGGAATAGGGGAGGGGGACCTGCGCGCCGACATTCCCCGGTTCCAGGGGGATCATCTGGCGGCGAATCTGGCGCTTTACGAAAAGATGCGGGCCCTGGCGGCGGAGGCGGGCTGCACGCCCGCGCAACTATGCCTTGCCTGGCTGCTGTCCAGGGGACCGCATATCGTGCCGATTCCCGGCACCACCAATATCGCGCATCTGGACGAGGATCTGGCGGCGTTGTCGCTCGACCTTTCCGATGACGTGCTGGCGGCGGTCGATGCCCTGTTCCCGGCGGGCGCGGCGGCGGGCGCGCGCTACAGCCGGATGGCGCAGGCGCAGGCGGGCACCGAAACCTTTCCGGACGAGGAACTGGTCTGAGGCGGGACGGGGACCCAGGAAAATAAAAATCGCGATGTCTGATTTTTCCTGTTGACCGACTCATCCGGCACGCCTAGATGCCACTCCACCGACGCGGTGAGCGCCACTGGTTCTCGCTTCGATCGGTCGCCAACATAGTCGGACGCCAGTCCCCCGGAACGCAAGGATCGGGGTGGTTGGGTTGTCCGCTTCGATGATTGGTCGAGTTCTTTGACATTGTTGATTGATGAAGGGACATGTGGGCGGCGGC
>NZ_JNAC01000069.1:0-1590 GCF_000722555.1 Sphingobium sp. DC-2
GATACACGCCGGAGGGTTCGGGGATACACGCCGGAGGGTTCGGGGATACATTGACAGGATACATTGCGACAATTAGCGTATCCCTATGGAGCAAATCGCTGTGTCATCTGCTGCCTTAGCCCTGCGTGCTGAAAAGCCACTAACCCCGGCAATGATCTCAGCCCTGTGGGAGATTACGGCGGTCCTTGATGAGGAACGGACACCAGCCAACGTACCCAACGCAGTTTGGCTCAATATCCCTACCGCTCGTTTGCGCGGCCCGGATGCGCGTCAGGATAATGTCTGGCTTCGTGAGTGTCTCGACCGCATGACCGGCCTAAAACTAAGCGGGCAGCACCGGGGCGACGAATGGGGCGCGGTACTGGTGGCCGAATGGCACATCACTGAAGGCGGATCACAAGCCCGCATCCTGATCCCGCCCGCAGGTGTTCATGCTTTGCGTAGCCCCGGCAATTTCGTGAAGATCGAGACGACAGCGGCGCACCGGCTCCCTCCTCACGCCCGCCGCCTTTATGCCCTTCTGGCTGATCGCAAACGCCAGCGCGAACCCTATGCCCAGTGGAGCATCGACAATCTGCGTGGCCTGCTCGGTGTAGATGATAAGCGGTCCTATGACCGCTGGCAGGCGTTAAAAGTGCGCGTCCTCGATCCCGCGCTTGATGCAATCAACGATTTCGGGACGGTGGACGTCACCATGACGCCTAAAAAGGTGGGCCGCTCGGTAGTGGCCGTTCGCTTTGATTGGCGCTGGAAAGACCCGTTAGACGCCGCTGACACGGTAGCCGAGAACGAGCGCCATAGCGCCGCTCGCCGCAAAGACCCACCAGACTCCCCCGATGCGCCGCCGCTAATGGAAACGGAACCTGACCCGGTGGTACGTGAAGGGATGGCGAAACTACTGGGCAGCTTGGGCGACAAGCTGCGTAACGCAGATGATGGTGACATTTGAGAATAGTTCGAAATTGACCTTCTCGAACAATACGAACATGGTTCTAAAATGACCGAAGTTCGTATGACCTTACGAGAGGCATCAGACCTCCTGAGCGTTCCACAAAATACCCTGAGATCGCGCTATAAAGCGGGTAAAATGAGGGGAGAGCGAGACAATTCTGGTCGCCTTTGGGTCTGGGTAGAACCTACCGCAAAGGGTTCTAATCGAACCTTCTCGAAGAATACGAAAAAGGTTCGAGATGCCGAGGATTTCGAAGCTCTGAAAGGACAGGTAACAATCCTCCATGAGCAGCTTTCCGGTGCCAATGCAGAACTAGCCATCTTGCGCTCCCGCGCATCGCAAGTGGATCGACTGGAAGCAGAAATGGCCGCCCTAGAAACCCAAGCAGCCCTTATCCGTGAGGATCGGGACCACTGGCGCACCATGGCGCAAAACCTCGCTATCGCGCGCGTTACTCCTCAGCCGATGTCCCAGCGCGGCTTCTGGTCACGCCTGTTTAGCCGCCAGGGCGGCAGCCCTAGCGGCGATGAAGCATGAGAGCGGCGATTTTCACCTGATTGTCGCGTATCAGGGCAGGGAACGGCTAGGTGTAGGCGCTTGCAATCGTAGCGGCGTCTGCTCGCAAACGGAGCGATTTT
>NZ_JNAC01000070.1:0-1204 GCF_000722555.1 Sphingobium sp. DC-2
AACATGAAGACGGCCGTCGCCGCGGTCTTCGTCGGCAAGGAGCGGGTGTTCAACCGCCGGTTTCTGGTCATGGCCGACCATTACATGGTCGAGCCCACGGCGTGCTCGCCGGCGGCCGGATGGGAGAAAGGCCAGGTCGAGAACCAGGTCCAGACCATCCGGGGGCGTTTCTTCCAGCCCCGCCTGCGCTTTGCCAGCATCGAGGAGCTCAACGGATGGCTCGAGGCCGAGTGTCTGCGCTGGGCCTCGTTGCATCCGCATCCCGAGCAGAAGGAGCTGACGGTTGCAGAGGCGCTGGATCTCGAGCGGCCAGCCCTGCAGCCGATGCTAGCCCCGTTCGATGGCTTCCACGAGACCGCCCATGCTGTGACCGGCACCTGCCTGATCAGCTTCGACCGCAACCGCTACTCGGTCATGGCCAAAGCCGCGCGGCGGGCCGTTCAGGTTCGCGCCTATGCTGACCGCATAGTCGTGCGCCTGGGTGACGAGGTCGTCGCCGAACATGCCCGGCACTTCGGCCGTGACCGGACGATCTACGATCCCTGGCATTACCTGCCGATTCTGGCCAACAAGCCCGGTGCCTTGCGCAACGGCGCACCCTTCCAGGGCTGGGACCTGCCGCCGGCACTGGCGCGGCTGCGCCGCAAGCTGGGGGGGGGCGACGAGGCCGATCGGCGCTTCGTCCGGGTGCTGGCGGCCGTGCTGACCGATGGCCTGGACGCGGTCGAGGCTGCGATCCGCGAGGCGCTCGACGCTGGTGCCGCCAGCGACGAGGTGATCCTCAACATCCTGGCCCGGTACCGCGATCCACCATCTGACCGGCCCCTCGATGTGGTCGTCGATCTCAAGCTCAGCCATCCGCCAGTGGCGGACTGCGCCCGCTACGACACAGTGCGAGGCCTCGATGCAGCGGCATGAGATGATCGAGGCGATGCGCGGGCTCGGCCTCAGGGGCATGGCCGGGGCGTTCGACGAAGCCGTCACGACGGGGCTGCAGCGCAAGCGCACGACCCACGAGATCCTGACCGACCTTCTGCGGGCGGAAGCGGCGCATCGTCATGCCGCCTCGATCCGCTACCGCATGACCGCAGCCAAGCTGCCGGTGGTCAAGGACCTCGATGCCTTCGTGTTCGACGGCACGCCGATCAACGAGGGCCTCGTGCGCTCCCTCCATGCCGGCTCATTCGTGCCCGCACGGCGCAAT
>NZ_JNAC01000071.1:0-2503 GCF_000722555.1 Sphingobium sp. DC-2
GTAAGCGGGGTCTGGCGGCCGCCTTGCGCAGCGCCCATTCGCCGGGATGATTGCCGCTCTTTGAGCGGGGTGGCCGGTGTCGGACGAGATTGAGGATTCAGCGAGCGGCGCAGCGACTACTCATACGAGCGGTCGTATGAGTAGTCGGATAGAGATCGTTAGCCGGGTGTCAGGCCGGCGGCGGTGGACGGTAGAGCAGAAGCTGGCCGTGCTGCGGGATGCATTCGGCCCGGAGGGCTGCGTGCGCACCGCCTGTGAACGCCATGACGTCGGCAGCGGCTCGATCTACACATGGCGGCGACAGGCGATGTCCGGTGAGCTCGCCGGGGTGCGCAAGTCGATTGAGCCTGCCTTTGCGGAGGTGCAGATCAGCGATCAACTGGCGTTGCCCGCGCCAACGGTCGCGGCACGCAGCGAGGGAGTGATCGGCATCGAGCTGCCGTCTGGTATCAAGGTAAGCGTGGATGCCACGGTCGATGCCGATGCCCTGTCGCGGGTGATCGGCATCCTGACGCGATGATCCCGCTGCCACCATCAACGCGGATATTCCTGGCCTGCGGCGCGACAGACATGCGCAAGGGTTTTGACGGCCTTGCCGTGATGACGCAGCAGGTTCTGGAGCAAAGCCCGCATTCCGGCGCGCTGTTCGCCTTTCGCGGCAAGCGCGGCGATCTGGTGAAGCTGCTCTGGTATGATGGCCAGGGCATGTGCCTGTTTTCCAAGCGGATGGACCGGGGCCGGTTCGTGTGGCCATCAACCAAGACCGGGTCGGTGGTGATGACCGCGGCCCAGCTTTCCATGCTATTGGAAGGCATCGACTGGCGGCGGCCGGAGCGCACTTTTACCCCGTCGCTCTCGGGCTAAAACGCCCATTTTCTGGCGCTTTTTCTGGCATTACGATCGCTGTTCCGCTATAGGATCGCGGTGTCGGACGCAGGCCTTTCTTTCCCTGACAAAGACGCTCGGATCGCCGAGCTCGAAGCTGCTTTGGTGGCCGCCCACGCCGATATTTCTGCCCGCGACATCCTGATCGACACGCTGCGCGTGCAGATCGCGCGCCTCAAGCGGATGCAGTTCGGTAAGTCGTCCGAGAAGCTTGATACCCAGATCGCCCAGCTTGAGTTGGCCCTCGAAGAACTCGAAGGCGAGGCCATCGTCGCTGCCGCGCGTCGGGCCGATCCGGCAGAGGTTGATCGGCCGTCGCCTGTTCGGGCGCTGCCCGCCCATCTGCCACGCGAAGATCAGCGGATCGAACCTGAGAAGGGCAACTGCACCTGTCCCGGCTGCGGTGGGGCATTGCGGCCGCTGGGGCAGGATAGCGACGAGATGCTCGATGCCGTGCCAGTACAGTGGCGCGTCGTTCGGACCATCCGGCCCAAGTATAGCTGCCGGTCCTGCGAGAAGATCGTGCAGGCGCCTGCGCCGGTAAAAGCCATTGCCCGGGGCAAGGCGACCTTCGGCACACTGGCCCACGTCGTCGTCTCCAAGTTCGATCATCATCTGCCGCTTTACCGTCAGGCCGAGATTATGGCGGCGCAGGGGATCGAGATCGACCGCTCAACGCTGGCGGGCTGGGTTGGACAAGCATCCGTGCTGCTCGACCCGATCGTCAGTCGCATCCGCGAGGTCGGCCTGACCGCCTCGAAGATCCATACCGATGATACGCCGGTTCCCATGCTTGATCCGGGCCGCGGCAAGACGGCGACTGGCAGGCTTTGGGCTTACGCCGTCGACGATCGAGGCTCCGGCGCCACGACCCCCTCGCTGGTCTGGTATGAGTTCACCACCGATCGCACCGGCGCGCATCCCCAGCGGCAGCTGGCCAACTTCACCGGCTATCTCCAGGCTGACGGCTATGCCGGTTATGACAAGCTCTACGACACGAACCGTGTCACCGAGATTGCTTGCTGGGCGCATTTCCGGCGGAAGATATTCGACATCCACGCCACCAAGCCGACGCCGCTCACCACTGATCTGCTGGAACGCATCGGTGAGCTTTACGAGATCGAGGCAGAGGTTCGAGGCCAGCAACCCGATATCCGACGACGAAGCCGGCAGGACCGCGCCCGACCATTGATCGATGATCTCCGCCAGGCACTCGACGATGCCTTGCGCCGTCTCTCGCCTAAGTCCGAGATGGCCAAGGCGATCGCCTATGGCCGTAAGCGCTGGATCGCGCTCACGCGCTTCCTTGATGATGGCCGTCTGGAGATCGATAACAACATTGCGGAGCGCGCCATGCGCTGCGTGGCCTTGGGCCGTAAAAACTGGCTATTTGCCGGCTCAAAGGCGGGCGGCGAGCGCGCCGCTGCCGTCTATTCCGTCATCGAGAGCGCCAAACTCAATGGCCTCGAACCGCAGGCCTATATCGCCGACGTCATCGCCAAGATCGCTGGCGAATGGCCCGCTGCCCGCTGGGATGAACTCATGCCGTGGAACTGGCGGCCAGATCAGCAACCGATCGCTGAAGCCGCCTGATCTGCGGCCTCCAGCCCACGCTTAC
>NZ_JNAC01000072.1:0-617 GCF_000722555.1 Sphingobium sp. DC-2
GGGGGCGTTTGCGGGAGGGGGCGGAATCCTACGCTAAGGATTTGGGCCAGCGATATTCCCCGGTTAGATTGATGTGTTCCCATCCCAACGGCGAGACGTGGGCGAGTAGATCAGGCGCGATATGGGTACCGCTGGCGGCCCGGGTATTGACGACCTCGCCGAGCTTCATGGTGTTCCAGAATATGATGATGGCGGCGAGCAGGTTCATTCCGGCGATGCGATAGTGCTGGCCTTCGCCGGATCGATCCCGGATTTCACCTCGGCGGTGGAAGCTGATGGCGCGCTTTAGGGCGTGGTGGGCCTCACCCTTGTTGAGGCCGATCTGAGCCTGGCGCTGGAGGCCGGCATCAAGAATCCAGTCGATCATGAACAGGGTTCGCTCGATGCGGCCCACCTCTCGCAATGCGAGGGCCAGCTCATTCTGGCGCGGGTAAGAGGCGAGCTTGCGAAGAATCTGGCTGGGGGCGACGATCCCCGCTGCGATCGTCGCCATGATGCGCAGGATGTCGGGCCAGTTGCGCTCGATGAGCGGTTCATTGATCTTACCTCCGACCAGCGCTCGCACATTGGCCGGCGTCGCGTTGGGCGTGAAGGCATAGAGTCTTTTCTGAGGGAGA
>NZ_JNAC01000073.1:0-3627 GCF_000722555.1 Sphingobium sp. DC-2
GGCGGTAGGCGCAGGTTTCCTTCGGTTTTCCATGATTTCACTCCAGATAATATGAGTGCCAGGGGGTTGTCCGGAGACGGGCTAGGCCCGCCTTCGAACGTCGGTGAGCATCGTGATCAGGGCATCGGATGGCGGCTTGAAGCGCCCGGGCTTGATGGCAGGAGCGCCGTGCGCCGCGAGAATCTGCAGCTTCTCCTCGGGATCGGCGCGCAAATAGGTCTCGGTGCTCTGGATGCTGGCATGGCCGAGCCACAATGCGACTTTGCGAATGTCCCCTGTCGCCGCGAGCGTGTGCATTGCGCAGGAGTGGCGCAGCACGTGCGGTGTTACGCGCTTGCCAAGGATCGACGGCTGCTTCTCTGCCGCGCGCTTGACGTGCTCCGCCAAACGGAACGCAAATCCGTCGCGGGTCATGGGTTGCCCGCTGGCATTGAGGAATATCTCGGCAGCTTGCGCATCGGGGCGGATCGCAAGCCACGCGCGCAATGCGAACTGAGTCTCCTTCCAGAGCGGGAGGACCCGTTCACGCCGTCCCTTGCCCATGATGTGCACGGTGGACAGGAAGCGGTCCGGGAAATCGCGCAGTTGTAGCGTTACGAGTTCCGACACCCTCAGCCCGCCAGCATAGGCCAGATGCAGCATTGCGCGATCGCGGGTGCCAAGGCGTGTCCGGGGATCCGGGGCGTCGAGCAAAGCCTTGATCTCTGCCCGGTCGAGGTAGTCGATCAGCGCCTTGTCGGTCTTCTTGGTAGGGATCGATCTGACGCGAAGGGCCTGATCCAGGCAGGCCGGAATACGATACTCGATGTAGCGGAAGAAGGACCGGATCGCGGCGAGCCTGCCATTGCGGGTCCGAACACAGCTGCCGCGACCGTTCTCGACATGGTCAAGGAAGGCCATGATCATGTCGGTGCCGAGATCCTCGATCTCGAGATCGGTCGGCCGACGCTTCAGCCGATCGGCAGCGAACTGGACCAGGAGGACAAAGCAGTTGGCATAGGTCTTCACCGTGTGCGGACTGACAGCACGTTCGCGCGGCAGATGTTCACGCAGGTAGATCGAGAGGTGCGGAGCGAGTGCCGTCATGCCGCTTCTCCCCGGTAAAGTTGCTCGCTGGCGACAGCGATATCGCGCAGCAGCACCGGAGTGGCCTCGAGATACCAATAGGTGTTGGCGACCGACGCATGCCCCAGATATACGCTGAGTCCGGCCATGTGGTGTGCGATGGCTTCCCTGTCGCGCGGACAGGACTCAAGGGAACGCACGGCGAAAGTGTGCCGCAGGTCGTGTAACCGCATCCCGGCCGTTCCGGTCGGTCCGCGGTATCCGAGCTGCCGGGCCAGCCTGACGAACACCACGTGGGCGCGCACCTTGTGTGGTGCTCTCCCCCGAATGGTCACGAACAGGTCATTGCCCGTGGCGCCAAGCCTTGCTCGGGTGGCGAGATATGCTTCGAGCGCCTGACGGGTCGATGGCTGCAAGGTAATCAGCCGCTGCTTGCCGAACTTGCCGTTGCGGACGATCAGGCCATCCTCGACCAGATCGTTGCATTGAAGAGCGAGGGCCTCGGAAATCCGGAGACCTGTCGCCGCCAGCAGGCCGAACAGATAATGATACGTGTACGGGCTGATCGTGCCTTGGGGCGCAACGTCCAATACCGCGGTCATGATCGCCCGGACCTGTTCCGGTTCGATGATGGTCGGGGTCGGGCGTGGCCGCTTGCCCCGACCGAAGACGCCCGCAGGCGGAACCTCGTGAGCTGGATCTTCAGCATGAGCGAAAAGGCTGAAGTTACGTACGGCGTCGAACCTATGGCGGGCCACGTTCTGCGAGCTTGCCGTGTGGCACCAGTCGTAAATGCGCTGCACTTGGGTGTGCCGGTCACCGGCGCGGCCGGCGAAATCGGCGTATTGGCGCAGCAAGCGTTCCTGTTCGGAGAACTTCCGTCCCAAGCTGCGATGGAGCGAGACGTATCTGGAAATGTGCATGTTCAGCATGACGGTTCTCCCGGCCATGGCTGCGCGATCTTCATGAGCATCGGCAGATCGACCTTGGCGTAGATGGCAGTGGTCTCAGGCGAGCTGTGACGCAGGATGGTCCCAACGGACTCCAGGCCTGCGCCCGCGCGCAGCAGGTTGGTGGCAAGCGAATGCCGGAATATGTGCGACCCGGTCGGCACTCCTTCGATCCCACCGCGGTCGCGCGTTCGAGCGACGATGCCCGCGATCTCGGCGGACGAGCGGAATGGCCGAAACGGTGCTTGTGCACGCAGGAACAGATGCTCTTCGGCGGCCTCCGGGCGGGCTGCCGCAAGATATGCCAAGATCGCGTCGCCGACATCCTGCGGCAATGGCAGACGGTCCGGTCGACGCGTCTTGCCCTTGACCGTCAGGTGGCCGGACCGCCAGTCGATGTCGTCGAGACGCATGTCCTGAACATCGGCAGCCCTCAGGCCGAGCCTGGCGAGCAGGAGAATGATGGCCTTGTCCCGGACTTCTACCGGACGATCTGTCGGGCAGGCCGCAATGATCCTCTCGATCGTTGCCGGGTCGACGTGGCGCGGCAGCGTCGAAAGGCGGTAGCGCTGCACTGATGGAACTGCATGCAACAATGCAGGCCGGCACTCGCCACGCACGACCAGAAACCGGATGTAGCTCCTCATTATCGTGACGAGCAGCGATGCCGAGCCCGGCGTCTCCTTGCTTCGTCGTTGAAATGCGCTCCTGAGTCCGGCGGCATCCCATTGCGAAGGCTCGCCCAGCATCGGCATGAGCCGTCTGATATCGGTCCGGTAGCGCCGGATCGTCTCATCGGTGACGCCGCGATGTTGCTTGAGCCACGTGAGGTAAGCCGACATGTGCGGGTCATCGTCAGCCACCGGTTCAACCGATGGGATGACACCGCGGCCTCGCAGGAACTCGACGAAGTGCCGTGCGCATCGCCGCCGCCGCTTCGTGCCCGTGGCGACCAGCTTGCCGCGCTTGCGCCATACCGGGCATCGGCAATCATGCGCAGCGTACTGGTCGATGATCGTGTCGTCGATATCGATCCATTGGCGTCGCGTAATGCGAAGCCAGGCCATGAAATGCTCGGCCTCGGACCGATAGGCCTGCGCGGGTCCCTCGGCGAGTTGCAGGCGATCGATCGCATCGGAATAGTCAGCGAGGTGCCGTGGCAGATCGTCGATCCCGTCGTCGACTTCGACGTAGCCTTGATCTTCCAGGAACCGGACGAAGCGCCTGACCCTTGCTGCTTGGTCAGCCTTGTAGTGCGCTTGCTGCGCCGAATACCGGTGGCACCGACACCGATGCTTCTCGAACCGCCGGACAGCCCGATCGTCAATCGTGCGGATCGCGATCTCGTGCAGGTCCAGCCAATGCAGGAAATGGCGGACCGCCGCGCCATACAGAACCGCACAGCCTGACCTCTCGTCGAGCGACAGAGAGGAGAGAAATGCGGCGAGAAGAGTGCCGTGACTGGGCGAATCTTCGACCCGGAGCGGGGCAGTCCGAAACGGCAGTGATGATCGTGTTCGCATGTTGGCTCCTTCGACTTGCTGAGGTCGACGGAACCGTAGTTATCTGGAGTGAAATCATGGAAAACCGAAGGAAACCTGCGCCTACCGCC
>NZ_JNAC01000074.1:0-48649 GCF_000722555.1 Sphingobium sp. DC-2
TGGCAGCGCCGCCCGCCAAAAGCTGATCGAGAAGCTCATTCGGTATGGCATCTGTGGACGCCCCTTCGGATGCAAGCAGTAAATCGGGGTTTGTTGGCACGTAGTCGGATGCTGTCATCTGTCCGGCCTCGATGAGCAGCGCCATATGCTGCGGGCCAGTATGGGAGTTCGCGGACCGGATCCATTACAGGTTTACGCGCTTGGTTAGCGCTCTGCCATTCCCTGGTTCTTCCAGCCCCGTCTCGCCGACTGTTGTGCCATACCCTCCTTCGACCGCCTACGTCCCCGACGCCTCTGGCCGCTGCCTTGGCTTACGCCGCAACTGCTGCCGGAGCTCTGTAATCTTCATTTCTGGTGAGCAGTGCCCAGACCATGCGCGCCATCTTGTTGGCGAGCGCCACCGAGACGAGCATGCGCGGTTTGCGCGCGAGCATCCGCTCCAGCCACGAGCCGGCCGGCGCGCCGAACCGGCAGGCCTGACGCACCATCGAGCTACCTCCGATAATCAGTAGTCGCCTGATCGTCCGCTCGCCCATCTTCGATATGCTGCCGAGCCGCTGTTTGCCGCCGGTCGAGTGCTGACGGGGGGCGAGGCCAAGCCAAGCCGCGAAGTCGCGCCCCTTACGGAACGTCTCGACCGGCGGGGCCAGCGCGATGATGGCGGTCGCAGCGATAGGACCGATCCCTGGAATGGTCATTAGCCGCCTGGCTGCTTCATCCTCCTTAGCACGCCGTGCGATCTCACGGTCCAGCACGGCAATCTGCTTGTCGAGATCGGCCAGCATGTCGACCATGAGCTTGAACATGGGCCGTGCCGCTGCAGGCAGACTTGAAGTCATTTCCTCATCCTCGAGCAGGTCGGCGAGCATTGTCATATGCGCTGTGCCGCGCGGTGCTACCCAACCATACTCCGCTAGGTGCCCGCGAATGGCGTTGATCAACTGAGTGCGCTGCCGCACCGCTAGGTCACGTGTGCGGAACACGAGCCCTGCGGCCTGTTGCTCTTCGCTTTTCACCGCCACGAAGCGCATGCCTGGGCGCTGCGCAGCCTCGGCAATCGCTTCAGCATCAATCGCATCGTTCTTGTTCCGCTTCACTAATCACGAGGTCTCCATAATGCGGAGGAACGCGGCCTGATCGGCGGATTTTCGCCGTTTTCGGATGGGCTTGCTTTGCATTATTTGGTGCCGAACCTCTGCGGGTCAATTGACCAACAGAGGACCCGCCAATGCTCGATAACCATCACGAACTTATTTCCGCACTCAATTCCTCGCTTCTCAGTCAGGGATACAGCCCGGTCGTGGTGAGGAATTACTGCACCTACGCATCTGGATTTCTCGATTATCTGGTACTGCGGGGCGTCCCGGTCGCAGACGTGATCGACGTGCAGGTAGAGCAATACCTGCGGCACGCGATCGTAAAGTTCGAAAAGGAGCGTGGTCGACGTCCCAGCGCACGCTGGTACAAGGTTCCGCGTTCCGGGATTCATGCGTTGTTGCGACTTGCTCACGGTCAATGGCCGCCAGCAATCGAGCCTATCTGCGCGGCCGATGTGGCCCGATTTGCAGTTTGCGACGAATACGAAATCTGGCTGCGTGAGGAACGCGGGTTGGCTCGCTCCAGCGTCGCAGCGCTGATGTGGGAAGCCCGGAACTTTCTTGCCTGGCAGATCGATTGCGGAAGCGGCGGCTTGGCGGGTCTGAGCATCGTTGACATAGACCGTTACATGGATCTGCGCGCGCCGAAACTGACGCGCGGCTCGCTGAAGTCTGTCGCGGAGCGGCTTCGCTCGCTGCTGCGATATCTCCACATCATGGGTTGCGTCACAACGGACCTATCAGGGCATGTGATTGCATCGTAAACTTAACCGTTGCGAGGCGAGCTGGGATGCAGGGTATCTGCGGCAGGTTATAGTCGAGCGATTTTTGCCCATTGGTCCATTGCAGCGGCGTGCAATTCGCGATGATGGCCGGAGGAGATGTCGTGACGGGGAATATGAAAGAGGTTTGCAATCGGATCGTGGATAGAGACGAAGCGCTGCAAATGTCGGGTCGATTTGAACCGCTTCATGATCCGCTCTCGTCGTCGGATCGGTTGATGGGAATTTTCCGCCCGATTGTTCAGGCCTTTGTGGGAACGATGCTCCACACCCGGCATGATCTCTCGCCTTGCCGCGTCATAGGATCGAAGCTTGTCGGTGATCATTACCCGTGGCGCCCGGCCCTGGCCCCTCAACAGCTTGCGCATCAGGCGCGTTGCCGCCTTGGCGTTGCGGCGACTTTGCACCAGAACAGTGCGAGATGAACGTTGTACGGCGCTTTACGGAGTGCCGACCATGCTGATCACGATCCTCAACCATCCGGACCTCGATCAGTTCGACGTCTCGTCCTTGCGCACCGGGATCATGGCGGGCGCCCCTTGCCCGGCGGCCATGATGGAGCAGATCATGGATCGGTTGAACATGCGCGAGGTGACTATCGGCTATGGCATGACCGAAACCAGTCCCCTGACGACGCAGACGTCGATAGACGATCCCGTCGCAGAGCGAGTGGCGACGGTGGGCCGCGTCCACCCTCATGCCGAAGCAAAGATCGTAGGGTTGAACGGCGAGACATTGCAGGTGAACCAACAGGGCGAATATTGCTCGCGCGGATATGCGGTGATGCAGGGATATTGGAACGATCCGGAAAAGACCGACGATGCCATCGACGCGGAAGGATGGATGCACTCGGGCGATCTCGCGGTGATGGATGAGCGGGGCTATGTTCGCATTACCGGCCGCATCAAGGACATGATCATCCGGGGCGGCGAGAATATCTATCCGCGCGAGCTCGAGGAATTCCTGCTTGGCCACCCGTTGATCGTCGATGTGCAGGTCTTTGGCGTCAGCGACGCTAAATTTGGTGAGGAAGTCTGCGCATGGGTCATAGCGCGAGCCGGCCATCGGCTGAGCGCCGACGATGTGATTGCCCACTGCCGGGGTAAGATCGCCCACTACAAGGTTCCCCGCTATGTCCGCATCGTCGAGGGCTTCGCTATGACGGTCACGGGCAAGGCGCAGAAGTTCGAGATGCGCAAGACGATGGAAGCTGAACTGGGCTTGGTGGCTTGAGTATTCCTCTCCCCTTGAGCCACTATGGTCGGCCAGGCGCATGTGTCGCCTGGCCGACCATTTTTGTGATCGCCAGGCATCGATCTGTTTCGGCACGATCGGATCTTCCAGAGAAGGAGAGATGGTTGTTCGCGTCCGTCGAACAAGCTAGCATGACGGGCGATAAAGATGTTCGAATGGAGAGAGGGATCAGCGCCGTCCGGTCCAGGCGCCGGGCACCCCACCGTTCGGAAAGACAACGGTACGAGAGGCAATCCATGAATCTGGAACAGGTCCGCCAGACAAGGAGGGCACGAGATCTTTTCTTCTCGGGCGAGAGTATCGTGTCGCAGTGGGTGCCCGAGCCGATCACGCGTTCCTGGGAGCGATCAAGACGCCTGGGTTTGAGCGCGTCCGACAAGAGGTTGTTCGACATGGCGGCGCCTGGCGAACGCCGGATCGCCACAGAAAGGGGTGAACGGCTCATTCGCTATGCGATGCCGGAGATGACACGGCTTTACAAAGCGTTTCACACGCAGGATTGGGTGCTGGCCTGCCTTGACGTCAGCGGATTTGTCATTTGCTCGATCGGCGACGCCGAAGGGCCGTGCCGCGAACTGGAGAGTCTTTTCCGGAACGGGGTTTCCCTCAGCGAAAGTGCGATCGGCACCGGAGCGCCGGGATGCGCGCTCGTGGAACAGAAACCCTTTATTGTCCACGCCAACGAGCATTTCCTTGACGAGATTCATGGCTATTCTTGCGCGGCCGTTCCTCTGTTCGACGTTAACGGGGACCTGATCGGCGTCTTGAATGCCACCTGCCGCAGCGGCAGGGATCTGTCATCAGTTTGCGAGGCGTTGCGGGTTGCCGCCCGAGCCATAGAAAATCATATGCTGCTTGACCTTCCGGGCGCTCTGCACGTCTCGTTACATTATCACCCTGACCTGCTTCGCACGCCCTTGGCTGCCGTTCTCGCTTTCTCGGAACATGGGCAATTGCTCGGTGGGAACCAGATCGCGCGCAAGCTGCTTGGGCATACGCGTTCGGCGACAGAGTTCGATCACATGTTCGACCTGCCTTTTGCGCGTGCGGTTGACGAGCTTAGCGGCCGCAATGCCGAACCGATCGTGACAGACACGCCGGCCGGCATCCGCGTCCACCTCAGTCTCGCCCGCCATGCAGATGACGTTATGCGGGTTGGTAAGGCGCTCTTGCCGCCGCCCTCGGGCAAGCGTTCGTCTCATGCCTCTTCTGACATGTTCTGTTCCGATCCCGCCCTGCTGGACACCATTGGCGACGCGAAGCTGGCGTTCGCTCGTGATATTCCTGTTCTCCTAACCGGCGAGACGGGAACTGGAAAGGAGGTTCTTGCGCGGGAGCTGCACGCCTCAGGGCCGCGGCGAAACGGGCCGTTCGTGCCGGTAAATTGTGCGTCCATTCCCGACGGACTGATCGAGGCCGAATTGTTCGGATATGTGGAAGGGGCGTTTACCGGCGCTCGCCGGGGAGGCGCTCCGGGTAAATTTGAGCAGGCCCATGGTGGAACACTCTTCCTGGATGAGATCGGGGACATGCCGCTCTCGCTACAGGCTCGTCTTCTGCGGGTTCTGCAGGAGCGGGCCGTCATGCCGGTGGGCGGATCGAAGGACAGGCCGATCGATATCTCTCTGGTCTGTGCGACCCATCGTGACCTCAAGGCGCTCGTCGCCACGGGCGAATTTCGGGAAGACCTTTACTACCGCATTGATGGACTCTGCGTCACCTTGCCCCCCTTACGCGAGCGAGCGGATTTGTCGGAACTCATAGGACAAATCGTCGATCGCGAAATCGGCGATCGTTTGACACTTTCCCTCTCGGATGACGCACTGGAATGTCTGCGGTCCTTCGCATGGCCCGGGAACATCCGCCAACTGAGCCTCATTCTTCGTCGGGCCATCGCGCTCGCTGCCGGGAGCGCGCTGATCGCGCCAAGGCATCTTCCAGAGGAGATGAGGCAAACTCGTTCGAATGTGGGGCGCGAGGTGGCTTCGCTCGAACGAACGGAGCGGGATGCGGTATTAATGGCGCTCCATCAATGTGCGGGAAATATTGCCGCTACGGCTCGTCAATTGGGGGTCGGCCGGCCGACGCTTTATCGTAAGATGCGTAAGTATAATATCGAAGTGCAGGGCGTTAAGACCATATTTTAACTCTCCATGACGTGTTAGTTGGTTGCGCATTAGCCTTACCGCAAGGTTTTTCGGTTATTTGCGCGAAACAGATAAATGAGAATCATTACGTAGATTTGATCTGCATCTGCGACTTGCTCGGGCAATGTTGAGTGATATCCTGCTCATCTCATGCCGGCGCATGCTGTGATCTAACTCAGCTCTGTTAAGCCCGGGTTTCCGCGGCGTCGGCACATGCGTGCGACGCGCGATGGCCCAATCAACGAAAGCTCCAAACTCCAGAGGGCGTGGACGCATCATGAAAGACTATCTGCTGCTGATACTTCTGCTGGTGCCATCCGGAGTGCTGGCGCAGCCCCCCGATGATGCAGGCGCCGATGCACCTTCGATCATCGTAACGGGACAGGGGCTGGGCCTGCCACCCGGTACGCCCGCCTATGGATCGGTGGCGATCGACCGGCAACGGCTGCTCGACAATGCGTCGGGCCGGCTGGAGAATGTGCTGGCCAACGTCGCCGGCTCCCAGCAGTTTCGTCGGTCGGACAGCCGGGCGTCGAACCCGTCCAACCAGGGCGCGACCCTGCGGGCGCTGGGTGGCAATGCATCCAGCCGGACGCTGGTGTTGCTGGACGGCGTGCCCGTGGCCGATCCCTTCTTTGGCTATATTCCTTTCTCCGCGCTGGTTCCGGACCGTCTGTCCGTTGTGCGGGTGACGCGCGGCGGCGGGTCGGGTGCGTTCGGCGCGGGCGCTGTCGCCGGCACGATCGAGCTGGCCAGCGCCACGCGCGACCAGTTGCCGGATTTCGCTGCCAGCGCCTTCTATGGCAGCCATGACGCCGCCGAGATGTCGGCCAGCGTCACGCCGGACCTAGGCGGCGGCTATGTTTCGCTGTCGGGGCGCTGGGACCGGGGGAACGGCTTCCAGACCACGCCAAAGTCGCAGCGCGTCGCGGCGACCGTGCCCGCCGCCTATGATAGCTGGTCCACCAATTTACGCGCGGTCGCGCCGCTCTCCGTGACGTCCGAATTGCAGTTCCGCGCCACGATCTTTCAGGACGACAGGACGCTGCGGTTCAAGGGCGCGGACTCCGCGAACGAAGGGCAGGACGCCAGTGTTCGCTTCATCTCGCGCGGCGATTGGCAGGTTGATGCGCTCGCCTATATCCAGGCGCGCAACTTTTCCAATATCGTGATCTCCGCCTCCACCTTCCGCAAGTCGCTCGACCAGCGCAACACGCCGTCCATGGGGCTTGGCGGCAAGATCGAGATCCGCCCGCCGGTCGGGTCGGATCATGTACTGCGGCTGGGCGCGGATACGCGCTTCGCGCTGGGCGACATGTATGAGGACGCCTATGACGCCAATATCGCCAGCAATCCCGTCACCTTCCGCCGCCATGCCGGTGGGCAGCAGGTGACGACCGGCCTGTTCGCCGAGGACGACTGGACGCTAGAAGGCCTGGTGTTGACCGGCGGCGTGCGGGCGGATCACTGGACGATCAGCGACGGCTTCTATCATCAGGCCAACGCCAGCACCGGTGCAGTGACAGCGACCGATTACGCCAACCGGTCCGACTGGCAGTTTTCGGGGCGGGCGGGCGCGATCCTGCGCCTGAGCGGCGCGCTCGCGCTGCGCGGGGCGGGCTATACCGGCTTTCGCCTGCCGACGCTGAACGAGCTGTACCGGCCATTCGTGGTCTTCCCGATCACGACGCAGGCGAACGCGGCGCTGAAGCCCGAGCGCCTGAAGGGCGTGGAGGCGGGCTTCGACCTGACCCCGCTGCCCGGCGTGACCCTGGGCGCGACCGCCTTCTACAACCGGCTGGACGATGCGATCGCCAATGTCACCATCGGCACCAACACCCGCCAGCGCCAGAATGTTAACCGCATCGTCGCCAAGGGGATCGAACTTACGGCCAGCGCGCGTCTGGGCGATTTCGGCCTGTCGGCCTCCTATGCCTACAGCCACAGCGAGGTCGATGCGCCAGGCAAGGCGTTCGACGGCTTCGCGCCCGCGCAGACGCCGCGCAACAGCGCCAGCGCGACGCTGGCCTGGACGCCGGCGCAGGGGCCGACGCTCTCCGCGTCGGTCCATTATGTGTCGAGCCAATATGAGGATGATCTTCAGATCGACACACTGCCCAGGGCGCTGACCGTGGATGCGCTCGCGCGCTTGCCGCTGGGCCATGGCGTCGCGCTGACGGCGCGGGGCGAAAATCTGTTCGACGAGAAGGTGGTGACGCGCAACACCGGCGGATCGATGGACCTGGGCACGCCGCGCACGCTGTGGATCGGCGTCAGTTTCAAGGGCTGATTGTAGGATTACCCAGTCGTGGCCGCGGAACGAAGAGTCTCGGCGAAGAATTTGAGGCTTTGACTGTCTTTTACCCTGCCGGCCGTCACAGGATCGATCAGCATTCCGATCTTCCGGCGCATATGAAAGCCTGAAAGTTCCGGCATTGCGATACCTGGCTGCCGGAAGCAGCGTGGCATTACCGTCATGCCAAGACCCGCCCGTACAAAGACGACCGCACGGTCGTCATTGAATGTGCGGGCGGAAAAAGAAGGTCTGACGCCGCGCTGCGTGAAAAACCGACTGACATCGGACAGGGCTTCGCAGCTTCGACGAACGATCATGTCAGCATCTGCGATTTCCTGAGGATCGACGCTGCTACGCGTCGCGAGAGGATGGTTGTCCGAGAGCGCGAGACTGTAGGGCTCCTCAAAGAGAAGCCGTTCATCATCGACGTCCCCGTTCACGATGCCGATGACCACGTCTAATCGCCCTCGCTCCAGGCGTGGCGCGAGTTCGCTCATTCGTCCTTCGACGATCTCCAGCTTTTCGCCTTCAGCAATGCTCGCTTCACGCGTCGCGCTTTCGATCCACAGCGCGGGCAGGGTCGAAACGAGACCGAGCCGTATAAGTGTTCGCTTTTGATCCACGGCCATTGCCAATGTCGCCTTGGCAAACTCGGCTTCGATGCGGCGTGCGTGGAGAGCGAAAGTCGCGCCATGAGTGGTCAGTTCGACCCGCCTGTTCGTACGCTGGAAAAGCATATGCCCGACGAGGCTCTCGAGCTTGGCTATCCCGACTGACAGGGTGGGCTGGGAAATGCGGCACTGCTGTGCTGCACGCGAGAAATTTCCCTGATCCATTACTGCCAGAAAATAATGGATGAGGTAGCGCTCTATCATAGATGACATCTATCAAATGCTTGCGGTCCGGTCAATTTTTCTAGGGGAATGCCCGATGCTATGCCTGGGGTAGACCCGGCACAATGGAGTGGGCATTTGGCTGCTGATTTTGACTTCGGACTCGGCGACAACGCCGATATGGTTCGCGAGACGACAAGACGCTTCGCGACCGAACGCATTGCTCCGCTGGCAGTGAAGATCGATGCCGAGGACTGGTTCCCGCGCGACGAATTGTGGACCGCGATGGGAGATCTGGGCCTGCACGGCATCACTGTGGAAGAAGAATGGGGTGGTCTCGGATTCGGTTATCTTGAGCATGTTCTTGCCTGCGAGGAGATCAGCCGGGCCTCCGCCTCGATCGGCCTTAGTTATGGCGCCCATTCCAACCTTTGCGTCAACCAGATCCGCCGCTGGGGCAATGAGGATCAGAAGGCGAAATATCTGCCGCGGTTGATTTCCGGCGACCATGTGGGATCGCTGGCCATGTCCGAGGCGGGAGCCGGCTCCGACGTCGTGTCGATGAAGTTGAAGGCGCGAGAGACGAGTGTCGGCTTCGTTCTTGATGGCACGAAATTCTGGATAACCAATGCCACCTATGCCGACACGTTAGTCGTCTATGCTAGGACCGGCGAAGGCAGCAAGGGGATCACCGCTTTCCTTATCGAGAAGGGCATGGCGGGCTTTTCGATCGGGCAGAAGATCGACAAGACGGGAATGCGCGGCTCGCCGACGGCAGAGCTGGTGTTCGACGGCTGCGAAGTCCCGCGCGAAAATGTCATGGGACCGCTCAATGGCGGCGCGAAAGTGTTGATGAGCGGCCTCGACTATGAGCGTGCGGTTCTGGCGGGCATCCAGCTGGGCATCATGCAAGCCTGCCTCGATACGGTCATCCCTTATGTCCGGGACCGCAAGCAGTTTGGCCAGCCGATCGGCTCCTTTCAACTGATGCAGGCGAAGGTCGCCGATATGTATGTCGCGCTCAATTCAGCGCGCGCCTATGTCTACGCCGTGGCACGCAATTGTGACGCGGGCAGGACCACCCGCTTCGATGCGGCCGGCGCAATCCTTCTGGCAAGCGAAAATGCCGTGCGCGTCGCCCTGGAGGCGGTGCAGGCGTTAGGCGGCGCCGGTTATACGAAGGATTGGCCTGTCGAACGCTATATGCGCGATGCCAAGCTTCTGGATATCGGCGCAGGCACCAATGAAATCCGCCGTATGCTGATCGGTCGCGAACTGATCGGCGTGGCGCAATGAGCGGACCTGTCATCCAAACGGCGATCTCGCGCGAAAGCGACATATTTCGCGACAATGTCGGGCATAACCGTGCTCTCGCCGAGGATCTGCGCACGAAGGTCGCGGCCGCCGCGCGGGGCGGATCGGATGCGGCGCGCGAACGGCATGTGGCCCGGGGCAAGCTGCTGCCGCGCGACCGGGTGGAGCGGTTGCTCGATCCCGGCGCGCCTTTCCTTGAAATCGGGCAGCTCGCTGCCGGCGATATGTATGAGGGCGCGGCGCCTGGCGCTGGGGTGATCGGCGGTGTCGGCCGGGTTTCGGGTCGCGAGTGCATGATCCTTGCCAATGATTCGACGGTGAAGGGCGGCGCCTATTTCCCGATGACGGTGAAGAAGCATCTGCGGGCGCAGGAGATCGCCCGCGAGAACCGGCTGCCGTGCCTCTACCTCGTGGACTCGGGCGGCGCGAACCTGCCGCATCAGGCGGACGTCTTCCCCGACCGCGATCATTTCGGGCGCATCTTCTATAATCAGGCCCAGATGTCGGCACAGGGCATCCCCCAGATCGCCTGCGTGATGGGCAGCTGCACGGCGGGCGGCGCCTATGTGCCCGCCATGTCGGACGAGACGATCATCGTGCGAAACCAGGGCACGATCTTCCTCGCCGGTCCGCCGCTGGTGAAGGCCGCGACCGGCGAGATCATCTCGGCCGAGGATCTGGGCGGCGCCGAAACCCATGGGCGCAAATCCGGGGTCGTCGATCATGTCGCAGAGAGTGACGCGCACGCGCTCACGATCGTGCGCGACATCGTCGCGACCCTCAATCGGCCCAAGGCGCTCGACATCGACCTGCAGGCGCCGCGCCCGCCTCTCCATGCGCCAGAAGACCTCTATGGCATCGTGCCGCAGGACGTGCGCGCGCCCTATGATGTGCGCGAGGTCATTGCGCGCATCGTCGACGGATCGGAACTCCATGAGTTCAAGTCGCTCTACGGCACCACTCTGGTCTGCGGTTTCGCGCGCATCTGGGGCATGCCGGTGGCGATCCTCGCCAATAACGGCGTGCTGTTCTCTGAAAGCGCGCTCAAGGGCGCGCATTTCATCGAACTGGCTTGCCAGCGCCGCGTGCCGCTCCTGTTCCTCCAGAACATCTCCGGTTTCATGGTCGGTGGCAAATATGAAGCGGAAGGAATCGCCAAGAACGGCGCCAAGCTGGTGACGGCGGTCGCGACCGCGAGCGTCCCCAAGATCACCGTGCTCATTGGCGGGAGCTTCGGCGCAGGCAATTACGGCATGTGCGGGCGCGCATACCAGCCTCGCTTCCTGTTCACCTGGCCCAATGCGCGGATCTCGGTGATGGGCGGCGAGCAGGCGGCCTCGGTGCTCGCCACCGTCCACAGGGATGCTGACAGGTGGACGCATGAGGAAGCCGAGGCGTTCAAGGCGCCGATCCGCCAGAAATATGAGGAGGAGGGCAATCCCTATCATGCGACGGCGCGGCTATGGGACGATGGCGTGATCGATCTGGTCCAGACCCGCGACGTGCTCGGCCTCGCTTTCGCCGCCACGCTGAACGCGCCGATCCCGGATCGGGCGCAGTTCGGCATCTTCCGGATGTGATGGCGATGCGGACACCCATCACCCGGCCAGCGATCGCGGCCCTTTTCAAGCGACCATTGCTCGATCTCCTGGGCGAGGCCCAGGCGATCCACCGTTGGCACCATGACGCTAATGCCATCCAGCTTTCGACGCTTCTCTCCATCAAGACAGGCGGCTGCGCCGAGGACTGTGGCTATTGCTCGCAATCGGCCCACCACAAGACCGGGCTCAAGGCTGGCAAGCTCGTCGATGTCGACAACGTCGTCACCGCCGCCGCCGTCGCGAAAGCCGCGGGATCATCGCGCTTCTGCATGGGGGCGGCCTGGCGCAGCCCAAAGGCGCGCGACATGCCGGCGCTGCTCGACATGATTGCGCGGGTGAAGGCACTGGGTCTTGAGACCTGCATGACGCTCGGCATGCTGGAAGACGATCAGGCAGAGCGCCTCGCAGGCGCGGGGCTCGATTATTATAACCACAATATCGACACCTCGCCCGAACATTATGGGGCGATCGTCTCGACGCGCCGCTTCGAGGATCGGCTCGACACGCTTTCGCGGGTGCGGGCCGCCGGCATGGCAGTCTGTTGTGGCGGCATCCTCGGCATGGGTGAAAGCCGCGAGGATCGGGTGAGCTTCCTCCACGCGCTCGCCAACCTGCCCGAACCGCCGGAAAGCGTTCCCCTCAACGCCCTCGTACCGGTGCCGGGAACGCCGCTGGGCGACATGCTACGCGATGTGCCGTCGGCCCGGATCGACGATATCGAGTTCGTCCGTACCGTCGCGGTTGCCCGGATCCTGATGCCGAGGTCGGTGGTGCGCCTGTCGGCGGGCCGGGAAAGCATGTCCGAGACGATGCAGGCGCTGTGCTTCATGGCGGGCGCCAATTCCATCTTCACGGGCGACCGATTGCTGACAGCCGGCAATGCCGGCGCGAACAGCGACGCGGCCCTTTTCGCAAAGCTCGGGCTCTTCGCCCTCGACACACAAGATGGCGGCCAGGAGGCGGCCGCATGAAAGGCCGGACGTCCATGATAGAGAGCCTCCTCATTGCCAATCGCGGCGAAATCGCCCGGCGCATCATCCGCACGGCCCGCAGGCTCGGCATTCGCACCATCGCGGTGCATGCCGACGTCGATGCGGCAATGCCCTTCGTGCGTGAGGCCGATGAGGCGGTGTGCATCGGACCGGCGCCGGCGAGGGACAGCTATTTGCGCCAGGATCTTCTCCTCGAGGCCGCGCGTGCCACGGGCGCGCAGGCCATCCATCCGGGTTATGGTTTCTTGAGCGAAAATGCCGAGTTCGCCGAGGCAGTGATCGCGGCCGGGCTGGTCTGGGTGGGCGCGCCGCCGGCGGCCATCCGCGCCATGGGTCTCAAGGATGCCGCCAAGGAGCGCATGATCGCCGCAGGCGTGCCGGTGACGCCCGGCTATCTCGGCGCCGATCAGTCGCCCGATCATCTGCAGCGCGAAGCCGATGCGATCGGCTATCCCGTCCTTATCAAGGCGGTCGCGGGTGGCGGTGGCAAGGGGATGCGGCGGGTCGAGGCGGCGCCGGATTTCGCCGAGGCGCTCGCCAGTTGCAAGCGTGAGGCGGCGGCATCGTTTGGCGACGACCGCGTTCTCATCGAGAAATATATCCTCTCGCCCCGCCATATCGAGGTGCAGGTATTCGGCGACACCCATGGCCATGTCGTCCATCTGTTCGAGCGCGACTGCTCGCTTCAGCGCCGCCACCAGAAGGTGATCGAAGAGGCGCCTGCACCTGGAATGGACGCCGCGACGCGCGACGCGATCTGCGAGGCGGCGGTGCGGGCAGTCAAGGCGGTCGACTATGTCGGCGCGGGCACGATAGAGTTCATCGCCGATGGCTCCGAGGGCCTGCGCGCCGACCGGATCTGGTTCATGGAAATGAATACCAGGCTTCAGGTCGAGCATCCCGTGACAGAGAGCATCACGGGTCAGGATCTGGTGGAATGGCAGCTGCGCGTTGCATCGGGCGAGCCGCTGCCGAAGCGGCAAGAGGATCTCACGATCGACGGCTGGGCGATGGAGGCCCGCCTCTATGCCGAGAATCCGACCACCGGCTTTTTGCCGTCTACCGGCCCGCTCGATCATCTGCGCTTTCCCTCCGATCTGCGCATCGACAGCGGTGTCAAGCAGGGCGGCGAGGTCACGCCCTATTATGATCCCATGATCGCCAAGATCATCGCTCATGCGCCTTCACGCGAACAGGCCGCACAGCAACTTGCGCAAGGGGTCCGCCAGGTCGAGGTCTGGCCTGTCCGCACCAACGCAGCCTTTCTGGCGCGCGCGGCAAGCCATCCCGATTTTCTCGCCGCGCATATCGATACCGGCTTCATCGAACGTCACGCTGAAACGCTGATCCCGTCTGCCGAACCGGGAGCATCCGTGCTGGATGCGGCGGCGCGCGCCTTGCTCACGAGCGATGGCGACGATCCGTGGACGGCACTGCAGGGTTTCCGCGCCAACCGGCACGCTTCGCAGGAGATCGAGGTCGCCGTTGCCGGCAAGCCTTATCTGGTCAGTCTGTCCAAGAACCCTTCGACTGCTCGGGTGGAGGACGGCCTGATATTCGTCGACGGCGAAGCCTGGGCTTTCGAGCCGTGGCGTGCCGAGCCAGGGACGACCGGCGCGGCAGGAGGCGACGGAGCGATCCTATCGCCCATGCCGGGCCGCGTGATCGCGGTCGCGGTGAGGCAGGGTGATGCCGTCACAAAGGGGCAGCGCTTGGTCGTCATCGAGGCGATGAAGATGGAGCAGGCGTTACTCGCGCCCTTCGACGGGATCGTTGCCGAGTTCAAGGCCAGCGAGGGCGCGCAGGTTTCGGAAGGCACGCTGCTGGTCCGCGTCGAGGGAGAGGCCTGATGACTGGTCGCTATTATGACGAATGGCAGGTTGGCGACAGCGTCACGCATGACATCCGCCGGACGGTGACCGAGACCGACAATCTGCTGTTCTCGTGCATGACCCATAATCCGCAGCCGCTCCATCTTGATCGGGAGGCAGCTGAGGCCAGTGAATTTGGCCGGATCCTCGTCAACGGCACCTTCACCTTTGCGCTGATGATCGGCCTGTCCGTCGGTGACACGACGCTCGGCACGCTTGTCGCCAATCTGGGCTACGACAAGCTGGCCATGCCGGCCCCGGTGTTCATCGGCGACACGCTGCGCGCGGAAACCGACGTCGCGCAGCTGACGGATAGCCGCTCGCGTCCCTCAGCCGGCATCGTCACGTTCGAGCACAGGCTGCTCAACCAGCGCGACGAGATCGTGTGCAGATGCCTGCGATCCGCGCTGCTGCATCGGAAGGGGGAGGCATGAGGCTGCGTTCGCTGCTGTTCGTGCCCGGAGATCGTCCCGACCGGATGGAGAAGGCGCTACGAACCGGTGCAGATGCGCTCATTCTCGACCTGGAGGATGCGGTGGCACCCTCGGCCAAGCTCGCCGCGCGCGAGGCGACGGCGCGCTTCCTGCGCGAACAGGGCGACCGTCAGGTGAAACTTTTCGTTCGCGTGAATCCTCAGGATAGCGGATTGCTCGAAGACGATCTGACGGCGGTTTTGGATTGCGCACCCGATGGTTTCCTGCTGCCCAAGTCGGAAGGCGCATTAAGCGTGATGTCGCTCGCGCAGCGCATCGGCGCAGCACCTATTTTGCCGATCGCGACCGAGACGCCGCGTGCGATCTTCGGGCTCGGCAGCTATGCCGAGGTTTCGCGCCATCTTCTCGGTCTGACCTGGGGCGCTGAAGACCTGCCCGCCGCGATCGGCGCGGCGACCTCTCGCGAGGAGGATGGCCGCTATACCCCGCCGTACGAGCTCGCACGGTCGTTGACGCTCTTCGCCGCGCACGCCGCCGATGTGCCCGCTATCGAGACGGTGTTCCCGGCCTTTCGCGACCTCGACGGCCTTGCCGACTATGCGCGCCGCGCGCGGCGCGACGGCTTCACGGGCGTAATGGCGATCCACCCGGCGCAGGTCGCGATCATCAACCAGGCTTTTACGCCGGACGAGGACGAGCTCGTTCGGGCCCGCGCCATCGTCGCGGCGTTCGCCGCCCGGCCTGACGCCGGTGCGCTTCAGCTCGAAGGACAGATGATCGATGCGCCGCACCTCAAGCAGGCTCGGCGCATCCTTCAGACAGCAGGAGAGATTGCGTGAGAAAAATCTATGCCGACGCCGATACGGCGCTGGCCGGTCTATTGACCGATGGCATGACGATCGCGAGCGGCGGTTTCGGGCTTTGCGGCATCCCCGAGCGGCTGCTCGACGCAATCGAGACCTCGGGCGTGCGCGATCTGACCTTCGCCTCGAACAATGCCGGCATCGATAATGAAGGGATCGGCAAGCTCCTTCGCTCCCGTCAGGTGCGCAAGATGATCGCCTCCTATGTCGGCGAGAACAAAGAGTTCGAGCGACAATATCTGACCGGCGAACTCGAGGTCGAATTTTGTCCGCAAGGGACGCTCGCCGAGCGTATGCGGGCGGGAGGCGCGGGCATTCCCGGATTCTATACCCGCACCGGAGTCGGGACTCTCGTGGCCCAGGGGAAGGAGGTCCGGCGGTTCGGCGAGCATGATTATGTGCTGGAGCTCGCCATCACGGCCGACCTGTCGATCATCAAGGGCTGGAAAGCCGATGAAAGCGGCAATCTGGTCTTCCGTAAGACCGCCCGCAACTTCAACGCGCCGGCCGCGACCTGCGGGCGCATCTGCATCGCCGAGGTCGAGGAGATCGTGCCGACCGGCACCCTCGAGCCCGATCAGATTCATTTGCCGGGGATCTACGTGAATCGCCTGATCTGCGGCGCACCTTACACGAAGAAAATTGAGCAGCGCACGGTGCGCGCGCGGGAGGAGGCATGATGAGCGGCAGTTCGCAAGGCTGGACGAGGGACCAGATGGCGGCGCGTGCCGCGCGCGAGCTCCGGGACGGATTCTACGTCAATCTCGGGATCGGCATCCCCACCCTGGTTGCGAACCATGTGCCGCCGGGCGTCGAGGTCACGCTGCAATCGGAGAATGGCATGCTCGGCATCGGTCCCTTTCCCTACGAGGGCGAGGAGGATGCCGACCTCATCAATGCGGGCAAGCAGACCGTGTCCGAGCTTCCCCAGACATCCTATTTCTCGTCCGCCGACAGCTTCGCGATGATCCGCGGTGGCCATATCGATCTCGCGGTCCTGGGCGCGATGGAAGTAGCAGAAAATGGCGACATCGCCAACTGGATGATCCCCGGCAAGATGGTGAAGGGCATGGGCGGCGCCATGGACCTGGTCGCGGGTGTGAAGAAGATCATCGTCGTGATGGATCATGCCGCGAAGGACGGCACGCCCAAATTCATTCCCGACTGCACGCTGCCGATCACCGGGCTCAATGTGGTCGACATGATCGTCACCAATCTCGCGGTGTTCGAGCGACCCGATCATCACAGGCCGTTTCGCCTCGTCGAGATCGCACCCGGCGTGGATCTCGAAACGATCGAGGCGCTGACAAGCGCGCGCTTCGAACGCTGATGCAGGACAGTACTTCTTTTCGCAGATCGACATCCCCTCAAGGTCGACAGGCTTCGGCGATATTCGTCAGATCGCCACTTTCCTTTTCGCTGATGATGGGATCGTTGGCGAACGACAGCGCGCCTGTTGCGACGCTTAGTTACGGCACCCTCCTCATCGCGGACTACGTTTCATTTGGCAGTTGCTCCGAGCGAAAAGCGAGGTCGTTTAGCGATGTGCCATTTGGAGGAGGTTCATGATTCTCACCGAGACCCAGTCCGCCATCCGCGACGCAGTGCGCGATTTCGCGCAGGAACAGATTCGCCCGAACAGCGCCGCCTATGAAGCGGCGAAGGCCTATCCGCCCGAATTGTTCGAAGAACTGGCAGCGCTGGGCCTGCTGGGCATGACCGCGCCGGAAGCAGTCGGCGGCGCGGGCGCGGACTATGTGTCCTACGCACTGTCGCTGATGGAGATCGCCGCGGCGGACGGCGCGCTCTCGACCATCGTGTCGATCCAGAACAGCCTGATCGTGTCGGGCCTGCTGAAGGATGGCACGGCGGCGCAACAGGCTCGCTTCCTGCCGGACCTGATCGCTGGCAGGATGATCGGCGCCTTCGCGCTCACCGAAACCGACGCCGGCTCCGACGCATCGGCTATCCGCACCCGCGCGATAAGGCAAGGGGGCGGCTATCGGCTGATCGGGGCCAAGCAGTTCATCACCTCGGGGCGCATTGCCGGTATCGCCATCGTCTATGCCGTAACTGATCCGGCGGCGGGCAAGCGCGGCATTTCCGGCTTCATCGTGCCGACCGATAGCGAGGGCTACAGCGTCGACAAGGTTGAGCACAAGCTGGGGCAGGGCGCATCGGACACCTGCGCGATCCGCTTCGACGATCTGTTCGTGCCGGAAGAATTGCGGCTGGGTGCGGAGGGCGCGGGCTATGGTATTGCGCTCTCCAATCTCGAGGTTGGCCGCATCGGCATCGCCGCGCAATGCATCGGCATGGCGCAAGCGGCGCTGGAGTTCGCGATCGATTACGCCAAGGACCGCAAGAGCTTCGGCCAGCCTATTATCGCGCATCAGGCGGTGGGCTTCCGCCTCGCCGATCAGGCCGCCCGGCTGGAGGCTGCGCGCCAGCTGGTGCTGCACGCCGCGTCGATGAAAGATGCTGGGCTGCCGTGCCTGAAAGAAGCGTCGATGGCCAAGCTGGTCGCGTCGGAAACGGCCGAGGCTGTCGTGTCCGCCGCAGTCCAGACGCTGGGCGGCTATGGCTATCTTGAAGATTTTGGCATCGCCAAAATCTACCGCGATGTGCGGGTGTGCCAGATCTATGAAGGCACGTCCGACATCCAGCGCATGGTGATTGCGCGCGCCCTCTGAGGAGAACTGAGATGCAGGACGATCCGGTAGTCATTGCAGGCTATGCCCGCACGCCGATGGGCGGGTTTCAGGGCGCGCTGTCCGCGGTCAAGGCCACCGATCTCGGCGCGACGGCGGTGAAGGCGGCGGTCGAGCGGGCGGGCGTCGCCCCGGACGCGATCGATCGCATCTATATGGGTTGCGTGCTGCCCGCAGGCCTGGGCCAAGCCCCGGCGCGGCAGGCGGCGCTGGGCGCGAGCCTGCCCCTGTCGGTCGAGGCGACGACGGTCAACAAGATGTGCGGATCGGGCATGCAGGCAGCGATCATGGCGGCCGAGGCGCTGGCCGCCGGGACCGCCGACATCATCGTCGCGGGTGGTATGGAAAGCATGACCAACGCTCCCTATGCGCTGCGCAAGCATCGCGGCGGCGCGCGCATTGGCCATGACCGCATCATCGACACGATGATGATGGACGGTCTGGAGGATGCCTATGAACCGGGCAAGGCGATGGGCGTCTTTGCCGAGGATGCGGTGCGCGACTATCAGTTCAGTCGCGAAGAACAGGATGATTTCGCGATCCGCTCGCTCGACCGCGCCCGCGCGGCGATCGCCAGCGGGGCCTTTGCACGCGAGATCGCGCCGGTGACGGTCGCGGGCCGCGGTGGCGAGACGCTGGTGGATAGCGACGAGCAGCCGGGCAAGGCCAAGCCGGAGAAAATCCGCAGCCTGAAACCCGCTTTTGCGAAGGACGGCACGATCACCGCCGCCAATGCCTCCTCCATTTCCGACGGGGCCGCCGCGCTGGTGATAACGCGGCAGAGCGTCGCCTCGCGGCTGGGCCTGCCCATCGTCGCGCGTGTGGCGGCGATCGCCGCCCATGCGCAGGAACCCGCGCGCTTCACCACCGCGCCGGTGCCCGCGATCCGCAAGGCGCTGGGAAGAGCGGGCTGGTCGGCGGGCGATGTCGACCTGTTCGAGGTGAACGAAGCCTTTGCCGTGGTCGCGATGATCGCCGCGCGTGACCTCGACATTCCGGCGGAGAAGCTGAACGTCCATGGCGGCGCGACGGCATTGGGCCATCCGATCGGTGCGTCGGGCGCGCGGGTGCTGGCAACGCTGATTTCGGCGCTGGAGACGTACGGCAAGACGCGCGGCGTCGCGGCGCTGTGCATCGGCGGCGGGGAAGCGACCGCGATGGCGGTTGAACTGGTGCAGGGAGCGAAGGCATGATGATCGCGGGACAGGCTGCCATCGTTACCGGGGGCGCATCGGGGCTGGGCCATGCGACCGCGCGGATGCTGGCGGAGGCCGGGGCGCGGGTGACGATCCTCGACATGAATGCGGAGGCGGGGCAGGCCGCGGCGGCGGAGATCGGCGCATCGTTCGTCGCCGCCAATGTCGCCGATGATGCCAGCGTCGCCGCCGCGCTGGATGCTGCCGAGGCCACGCATGGTCCGGCCCGCATTCTGGTCAATTGCGCGGGGATCGCGCCGGCGATGAAGACGGTGGGCAAGGAATATGTGCCCCACACGCTCGACCTGTTCCGCCGCACGGTCGAGGTTAATCTGATCGGCAGCTTCAACCTGATTGCCAAATTTGCCGCGCGCGCCGCTGCGCTGGACGCGGTGGAGGACGAGCGCGGGGTGATCGTCAATACCGCCAGCGTCGCCGCCTATGACGGGCAGATCGGACAAGCGGCTTACAGCGCGTCGAAGGGTGGCGTGGTCGGCATGACCCTGCCGATCGCGCGCGACTTAGCCCCGTTGAAAATTCGCGTGATGACGATCGCGCCGGGCATTTTCCTGACCCCAATGGTCGCAGCCTTCCCCAAGCATGTGCAGGCGGCACTGGGCGCGCAGGTGCCCCACCCCAGCCGCCTGGGCCAGCCGTCCGAATATGCGCAGCTTATCGAAGCGATCCTGACCAACCCGATGCTCAATGGCGAAGTCATCCGCCTAGATGGCGCGATCCGGATGGCAACCCGGTGAGTGGAGCGGGACGGAAGAAATGATCGTGATCGCGGCAAAGTTGGAAGTCACTTGTTCAAGACGGCACCGTCCCGTGCTGTGAGGGGAAGTCTGATTTTGGTCGTTAGTAGCGCTTGTAGACTCCCGCGGGCGGCACAGGAGCGTGTTCCCTTATCGGCGACGAAGCTTTCGCGACGCAGGACTACCGCAAGGGTTTTGGCAAGGCCAAAGTCCGGCACAAAACGCGGTCGTTTGAAGCGCAAATTCGCATGGGGGAGTGATGTTTGCCCAATATGATCCTGGATCTGCGAAATCTGCGCTGCGCGATCGCGGCGGCGGAAACTGGCAGTTTTCGACGAGCAGCAGAGATGTTGGCGTTGTCACAGTCGTCACTAAGCCGACGCATTCAGCATCTTGAGCACCGATTAGGCTTTCCCCTGTTCAGGCGAAGTCGAACTGGTGTTTCGCCCACCACCGCAGGCGCCGCATTCTTGGAACGCGCAATCGCAGGCGCCCAGCAATTAGATCTCGCCGCTCGTTACGCAGTTGCTGTCGACAGTGAGGTGGGTCAAGTTCGCGTCGGAATTGCATCATCGCGCACCGGCGGGTTGTTTGGTGATGTGCTGCGTCAGTTTAAAGCTCTATTTCCATCGGTGAACATCACCCTCACGGAAGATACGACGAGTAGGACGAGCCATCACGTGGCCATGGGAACGCTCGACGTCGCCTTCCTGATCGGAACCAACTGCAATCCCGTCTGCGAAACTCGGGTGTTATGGAGAGAAGCCATTTTAGCGGCCTTGGGGAACACTCACCGACTTTTCAATCACCAAGTCCTCACATGGCAAGACACTCGCAATGACACAATTCTATTATCCAAGGCTGAGCAAGGCTCAGAAGTTCAGCACCGGATAATCGCGAAGCTGACGCAGGGCGGGCATAGGCCGAAAATAGATATTCAGGACGTCTCAGAGGCCAGTGTGTTTGATCTCGTTGTCTCGGGATGCGGGATAACATTTGTCGATGAGTCTGCCGCCCGCCGAGTGGAAGGATTGCGTTTCATTCCGCTCGCTGGCGAATCCGACGCACTGCCAGCGTCGGCGATATGGCGCTCTGACAATGCAAATCCAGCAGTCCTCCGCCTCATAGCAGTTGCGGAAGCGGTAGGGCGTGGCGGCAGGAAGGCGTGAAAACCGACTGCGACTGTCATTGAGGTGAATGGCGGCGCGCCTTTGCAAAGCCGCGGTCGGTGGCAATGAAGCGCTGTACCATGGGCGCTATGAGTTTCGCCGGCTCGGCCACCGGCTGACCAGTCTCGCGGGCTAGGATCTCCGCATAAGCAACGAGATCGCGATGGAGCGGCGCCGGCAGTTCGACTGTGACTTTGACAGGCTTGTCTTCTGCGATCACGCCGAGTTTGAGCTTGGTCATCTCAACCTCCGTAGGGTTCGAGCACCAGGTCGCGCGTAACGATCACGCGCACTGGGAAGCCGGGTCGGATTGTCAGCGTGGGTGCGACGTTGAGCTGGCGGCGGATGATCTGCTGGCCAGCGTCATTGATCGTATCCTGGCCCCCGTTCCGGATCGCCTGGATCAGCCGGTCGTCATCGTTGGTGGCAAGCTCCGCGCCGACGCTGAGCAGCGTCGATAGCCCGGCTGCCTTGGCGAGGTCCCACCAGTGATAATCGACGCCGTCCTGCAGACCGGCGAACCCTTCAACATCGGCCCCAGGCTGCCGCTCAAGGACGATCGAGCGGCCGTTCGGGAAAATCAGCCGAGTCCAAACGAGCAGAACGCGGCTCTGACCGAACTGAACGTTGTTGTCGTATTGGCCGATGACTCGCGTACCTTGTGGCACGAGAAGGATGCGACCCGTCGGGCTGTCGTAGATGTTCTCGGTGACCTGCGCCGTGATTTGGCCTGGCATGTCGGATCTGATGCCGGTGATAAGCGCGGCCGATATAACCGCGCCGGCCTGGAGGATGTTCGGCGACGCCGGCGCAGCGACACGATCGGCCGCGACGGTGCGGCGATCCGGGGCCGCGTTGAGGAAGGCGTTCTGGCGGTCCTGCGCCGATGGCGTTGCCGGCTGAGGCGCGAGGCCAAGGCTCGCCAAGTCGGGCGTCGGCGGTGCAGCGATGGCCGGCGTTGCGGCTGAGGCTCCGGCGCGAGTCTCGGAGCCCGAGAACAGCCGGCTGGTCCTGGCCGTCTCGATTTCCTGCAATCTGCGCTGCTCTTCCGGACTGATGCCGGGATTGGGGGGGGCGATGCCGGGCGTTGGAACAGGCTGACCCCGCTCCCGTGCGCCGACGATCGGGCGGCCGAGATCGCCCGGCAGGGGCGGTCCAAGGCGAGGCACGCCGCTGTAGTCCCGCGGCAAGCCAGCGAGCCCATCGGCGGTCGAGCGGTTCTCCGTCGAGTAGAGTTCCTCGTTCGGACGGCCGCCATCACGGGTCTGAAGCGCATAGACGAGAGCACCGCCGAGTCCGACGCTGGCGACGAGGCCAATTCCCGCGAGGACCTTGCGCGATAGCCGGGTGACGCGCGGTGGCTCCGCACGCAAACGCATCGGCGCAGGCCCGACCGGCTCGCCGGTCAGCGGCTGCGTATCCTTGTCCGGGACTTCCTCATTCCAGGGCTCGTTCTCGCTCACGATGCCGGCCTCCCGTCGGTGCGGGTGATGCGGACGCGCCGCTGCCGATCGCCGGAGCCGAAGCGCAACTCGGCGGAGGCGAACAGGCGGTCGACGATCATGTGGTGGCCGCGCACGCGGTAGTTCACCAGCTCGGAGGTGTTGCCCTCGGGACCGACGACGAAGAGCGGCGGCATCTCGCCCTGACCGATGCCGCGCGGAAATTCGATGAAGACCTGGCGGCCGTCGTCAAAGGCGCGCAGCGGCCGCCACGGAGCACGGTCACCGTCGATGGCATAGCGGAAGTTGACGTTGGCGAGATCGACGCCGCTCGCCACCGGCTGGGTGGCTTGGGCCTCCGCGTTCTGCCGGCGCAGCGCGATGAGCTGGTCCTGAGGATATTGCCAGGACACCGAGGCCATATAGGTCCGCTCGGTCGAGCGAAGCTCCATATGATAGGTGCGCAGATTGGTGTTGATAACGAGGTTCGTCATCAGATCGGCGCGGGTCGGTTTCACGAGGATGTGGATCTGGCGGGTCGCGCCCGAACCACTCTCGGTATCGCCGATGATCCAGCGCACGGTGTCGCCGGCGGCGACAGGCCCCGAGCCGACAAGCTGCTCACCGGGCTGCAACGCAATGTCGGTGATCTGCCCGACGGCGGTGTACACTTGATAAAGCGCGCCCTGCGTGAAGGGATAGACCTGCATCGAGTTGATGAAGCCGTCACGCACCGGCTGGATACGCGCAGCGGCATTGGCCTGGTTGACCCTGGCCGTGGGATCGGTTGGCTCTGGCGCGCGCCGCGTCTCCGGCACACGCTGTAACTGGCCAGGCAGCGGCAGCGGCCGAGGCAGTTCGACTACCGTTACGGGCGCTGGCGGATCGACCGTCTGCACGGCTGGAGCCGCATTGTCGTAGGAGATCTCCGGTGGCGGATTTGTGGTGGCGCAGCCGGCAAGCGCGGTTGTCGCCAGCAGGACCATCGGGAATGACGCTCTGCGGAAAGCCGAGACTGCGGATATGTGTGAAGCCGGGTTTCCGGCTTTACGGAAATACGGCTTCATTGCCCAAGCTCCCGTGACCAGTTGATAGCGTTGACGTAGATGCCGAGCGGGTTCGCCCTGAGCCGGTCGGCGTTGCGTGGGACCTGCACCACGATCGTCAGGATCGCGGTCCAGCGAGTGGTCTCGGCGAGCTGGCCGTTCTCGTAGCGGCGCTCGACCCAGGCGACGCGAAAGCTGTCCGGAGACGCGCGAATGACGCTGGAGACGTCGATCGCGATCTGTTGGCGGCCGACCTTTGCAAACGGGTCATTAGACCGGGCGTAATCGTTCAGCGCCATGGCGCCGCGGTCGGTCGTGAAGTCATAGGCGCGCAGCCAGTTTTGGCGCACGATGATGGCGTCCGACGGAATCGAGCGGACCTGTTCGATGAAACGCGCCAGGTGGAAGGCGATCTGCGGATCGGTCGGACGGTAGTCCGCTTCGGCGGGTGCGACCGCCTGCGCCTGACCGAGCCGATCGACCTGCACCACCCAAGGCACGATGGTTCCGCGCGCCGACTGCACGACGAGCGCGGTGGCGAACCCCACCGAGAGGATCAGGGAGCCGAACGCCATGAGACGCCAGTTCCTGGCCTGCACGCGCGAGGCGCCGATGCGCTCGTCCCAGACCTGGGCGGCGCGTTGATACGGCGTCTCTGGCTCGGGAGCTTTGCCGTAGTGGGTCGAGGGTCGTTTGAACATCAGCGATCGCCTTCGGACAGATTGACAGAGGAGCCGCCGCCATGGGCATCGCCGGAGCGGACGGCGTGCGCGGTGGCCTGGACGGCATGGGTCATGTGCTGCGAGCGGCGCATGCGCTGTGCCCAGGCAGGGGGACCGCCGGCGTTCGCGGAGCTGGCGGCAGCGGCGCCGTCACCGGCCGCGTCACCGCCGATCGAGCCCGCGGTGGATGTGCCGCCCGTCGCTTCGAAGGCGGCCTTGCCGCCTGCGTTGAAGCTGGAGCGCATGCTTTCCGCGGCGCGCGAGGCGGCGCGGCGCAGTGGTGAGACGGCGGCGCTGCCGCCAGCGCGGGCAACGCCGCCGAGCCCGGATGCAACCCCGGCCGCGCCGGACTGACCGGCAGCGCCGAGGCTGTAGGCGGTGGATGCACCGCCAGCCATTGCCGCGCCGCCACGGGCGGCGGCGGCAGCGCCACCTGCCAGCGCGGCGCCACCCGACGCTGCGGCGCCAACGGCGCCGCCGGCCAGCGCGACCATGCCGCCTGCAGCCAGGCCCGTGCCGACTGCTGCGCCGGCGCTGAGTTGCGGGCCGCCGGAGACGAGGCCGCTCGCGATGCCCGGACCGAAGATGCCGAGGCCGAGCAGCGAGAGGGCGGCCAAAACGATCGCCATGGCTTCGTCGATGGTGGGCGTTGCGCCGCCGAAGCCGGAAGTGAACTCTGAGAACAGGGGCGATCCGATGCCGATGATGACCGCGAGCACCAACACCTTGATGCCGGAAGAGATGACGTTGCCGAGCACGCGTTCGGCCATGAAGGCCGACTTGCCGAACAGGCCGAACGGGATCAGCACGAAGCCCGCCAGCGTCGTCAGCTTGAATTCGATGAGCGTGACGAACAGCTGGATGGCGAGGATGAAGAAGGCGAGCAGGACCAGCGCCCAGGCGAGGAACATACAGGCGATCTGGATGAAGTTCTCGAAGAACGACCAATAGCCCATCAGGCTGGAGATGGAATCGAGCAGCGGCCGGCCGGCATCGAGGCCCGTCTGGGCGACCTTTCCTGGACGCATGAGGTCAGCGGTCGAGAAGCCGGTGCCGCTCGCCTTCAGGCCGAGGCCGGCGAAGCTCTCGAAGACGATCCGGGCGAGGTTGTTCCAGTTGCAGATGATGTAGGCGAAGACGCCGACGAACAGGGTCTTCTTGACCAGCCGCGCCATGATGTCGTCGTCGGCGCCCCAGCTCCAGAACAGCGCCGCCAGTGTCACGTCGATGACGATCAGCGTCGTGGCGATGAAGGCGACTTCGCCGCTGAGCAGGCCGAAGCCGCTGTCGATGTAGCGGGTGAAGACCTCGAGGAAGTGGTCGATGACGCCGGTGCCACCCATGACTTTATCGCGCCTCGTCGAGCTGCGAAGTGTTCGGTGCGGAGGGTGGCGCGGCGGGTGCGTCGGTTCGCTGCGACTGAGGAGTAAGGCCATCGCGCGGTGCAGGCGGCATGTCCGGCAACCGCTCGGCGGGACGGGCGCCGGGCGCGAGGAAGCGCTGGCGGTTCTCCGCCCAGGCACGGCGGCATTCCGGATCGCGCGGTCCCTCTTCGCCGAGCGCCTGGCAGCGGATCAATGCGTCCCGCAGGGGATCGGTCGGCGCCTCTGCGGCGCGGCCAGACGGCCAGGTCTCGGGCGCTTCCTCTTTCCGGGTCATCTCGATCGCGGTCGCGGTGACCGCGACAGCGACGAACACGACAGCGCCGAGTCGGGCGAGCATCTTCCCGTCCATCGCCGTGCCCTCAGTTGCCGTTCGGGAACATGCGGGCGTTGCCCGGTTGGTAGCCGCTGCCCGGTGTGAGGAAGCGGCGGCGCTGTTCTCGGCCTTGCTCGGCCGCTGCGGCCCGCTCGGCCTCGGACAAGCTCTGGGCGCGGCCATTGGCGGCGACGACGGCGGTAAGGTCGGCAAGCTGCTGCGCCTGGAGCGCCAGGAGCTGATTGCCTGCCTGTGTCGCCTGCAAGGCGCCCGTCGCGCCCTGGCTCTGGCCGACCAGCGCCGACATCTCGCTGCGGTTGGTGTCGATGTTGCCGACGACGCCGGCCTGCACGCGCATGGCATCCTGCAAGCCGCCGACGGTGTTCTGCCAGCGCTCGCGCGCCTGCGTCACGAGCGCCTGATCGGAGGCCGACATCGAGGCGTCGCCGTATGTGGTCTGGAACGCACGGTCGATCTGCTGGACGTTAAGCGCGATCCCCTGCGCCTGTTGCAGAAGCTGCTGCGTGCGCTGGACGGATTGCTGAAGCTGCTGGAGCGAGGAGTACGGCAAGCTCGCCAGGTTGCGGGCCTGATTGATCAGCATGGTCGCTTCATTCTGAAGCTGGGTGATCTGCTGATTGACCTGCTGGAGCGTGCGCGCCGCCGTCAGCACGTTCTGCGCATAGTTGGTCGGGTCGTAGACGATCCATTGCGCGGCGGCGGGCGGCGTGAGGACGGGAGACAGAGCAAGCGGGGCTGCAAGAATTGCGGCCGTCATGCGCAGAGTCCGCGCGCGGTTTTGAAGGAAACGGGTCATGGGCGTACCTCCGGTTCGCTTTTGGGGATAACATTGGTGAGGCCGGCGATGAGATCTGCAGCCCAGTCGAGCCGGTTCGCCGCGAGCCACTCGCGCAGGAACCCGTCCGTGCCGCTGCGGGCATGAATATCGGCTATCATCGCCTGATGCTGTTTGGATGAGGCCGCGCACAGCGCCAGGGCCACGTCCGACAGGCCCAGCTCGAACAGCCGATTGCCGCGCCG
The DNA here is from genome assembly GCF_000722555.1 of Sphingobium sp. DC-2. Taxonomy (NCBI): domain Bacteria; kingdom Pseudomonadati; phylum Pseudomonadota; class Alphaproteobacteria; order Sphingomonadales; family Sphingobiaceae; genus Sphingobium; species Sphingobium sp. DC-2. The sequence continues at coordinate 27,265 of NZ_JNAC01000074.1, forward strand.
GGACTGGCAGTAGTAGTCGCGCTTCGGCATTGCGCGCGCCAGGATCTCGATCTGCCGGTCGTTGAGACCAAAGCGTCGATAGATGGCGGTGATCTGTGGCTCGATCGCGCGCTCGTTCGGCAGGAGGATGCGCGTCTGGCAGCTCTCGATGATCGCCGGCGCAATTGCCGAGCCATCGATGTCGGAGAGCGACTGCGTGGCGAAAATCACGCTGGCGTTCTTCTTGCGCAGCGTCTTCAGCCATTCGCGAAGCTGTCCGGCGAAGCCCTCATCGTCGAGGGCGAGCCAGCCTTCGTCGACGATGAGGAGCGTCGGCCGGCCGTCGAGGCGGTCCTCGATGCGGTGGAAGAGATAGGCGAGCACGGCAGCGGCTGCGCCGGTGCCGATCAGCCCTTCGGTTTCGAATGCCTGGACGTTCGCTTCGCCAAGATGCTCGACCTCGGCGTCGAGAAGACGGCCATACGGACCACCGACACAGTAGGGCCGCAGCGCCTGCTTCAGGTCGTTCGATTGGAGCAGGACGGACAGGCCCGTCAGCGTTCGCTCGGAAACTGGTGCAGAGGCCAGCGACGAGAGGGCTGACCAGAGATGCTCCTTGACCTCGGGCGTGACGGGCACACTCTCGCGACCAAGGATCGCGATCAGCCAGTCGGAGGCCCAGGCTCGCTCGGCGACGTCGTCGATGCGGGCGAGCGGTTGGAGGGACACGCTGTCGTCGGCGCCTTTGGTCAGGCCGCCGCCGAGATCATGCCAGTCGCCACGCATGGCGAGCGCTGCCGCACGGATCGATCCGCCGAAATCGAAGGCGAAGACCTGCGACTGCGGATAGCGCCGGAACTGAAGCGCCATGAGCGCGAGCAGCACCGACTTGCCGGCGCCGGTCGGCCCGACGATTAGCGTGTGGCCGACGTCACCGACATGGATGGAAAGCCGGAACGGGGTCGAGCCTTCGGTTCTGCCGTAAAGCAGTGGGGGTGCATCGAGATGCTCGTCCCGTTCCGGTCCCGCCCACACCGCCGACAGCGGGATCATGTGGGCGAGATTCAATGTGCTGATGGGCGGCTGGCGGACATTGGCGTAGACATGCCCGGGCAGCGAGCCGAGCCACGCGTCGACGGCATTGATGGTCTCTGCCATCGCGGTGAAGTCGCGGCCCTGGATTACCTTCTCGACCAGCCGGAGCTTCTCGGCGGCGATCCGGGGATCGTCGTCCCACACCGTGATGGTCGCGGTCACATAGGCCTGGCCGGCATAGTCGGCGCCGAGCTCTTGCAAGGCCATGTCGGCGTCGGCGGCCTTGTTGGCGGCGTCCGTATCGACCAGCGCGGAGGCCTCGTTGGTCATCACCTCCTTGAGGATGGCGGCGATCGACTTGCGCTTGGCGAACCATTGCCGCCGGATCTTGGTCAGCAGCTTGGTGGCGTCGGTCTTGTCGAGGAGGATCGCCCGCGTCGACCAGCGATAGGGAAAGGCGAGCCGGTTCAGCTCGTCGAGGATGCCGGGTGTCGTCGCCGTCGGGAAACCGACGATAGTGAGGATGCGGACATGCGTGTCGCCGAGGCGGGGCTCGAGCCCGCCGGTGAGTGGCTGATCGGCGAGCAGCGCATCGAGATACATCGGCGTCTCGGGGACGCGGACGCGATGCCGTTTCGTCGAGATCGTCGAATGCAGGTAGGTGAGCGTCTCGGCGTCATCGAGCCACACGGACTCCGGCATGAAGGCGTCGATGAGATTGAGGATGCGATCGGTGCGATCGACGAAGCCGCGAAGAATCTCGTGCGCGTCAACGCCGGCGTGGTCGCGACCTTCATAGAGCCAGGTTTCGGCGCGTGCGGCGTCCTCGGCTGGCGGCAGATAGAGGAATGTGAGGAAGTAGCTGGACTCGAAATGCGCGCCCGCCTCCTCGAAGTCCGCCTTGCGTTCGGCTTCGACCAGCGCGGAGGCGCTGTCGGCGAACATGCTGGCGGGATAGGTCGCGGCGCCGTGGCGCTGCGCCTCGACAAAGATGGCCCAGCCGGAGCCGAGGCGCCGGAAGGCATTGTTCAATCGGCCGGCGACAGCCACCAGCTCGGCCGGCACGGCGCTGTCGAGATCGGGGCCGCGGAACCGGGCGGTGCGCTGAAGGCTGCCGTCCTTGTTCAGCACCACCCCTTCACCGACCAGTGCCACCCAGGGCAGGAAGTCCGCGAGGCGGGCGTTGCGGTTGCGATATTCAGCGAGATTCATCATCGGCGGCGCTCCTCAGACCGACAGGTGGCCAGGGATGCGCAGATGCTTGCGCACGACGTCGACGAACTGCGGATCGCGCTTGGCCGCCCAGACGGCGGCGAAGTGCCCTACGGCCCAAAGGCCCAGGCCGACCAACCAGAGGCGCAGGCCGAGGCCGAGTGCGGCCGCGAGCGTGCCGTTGAGGATGGCGAGCGAGCGCGGCGCGCCACCCAGGAGGATGTGCTCGGTGAGCGCCCGATGGACCGGGACCGAAAATCCGGCCACTTCGCCACCGTGATGCACTCCGTCGGCCATCAGACGAGCGCTCCGCCGCCGAAGGAGAAGAAGGACAGGAAGAAGCTCGATGCGGCGAAGGCGATCGACAGGCCGAACACGATCTGGATCAGGCGTCGCGCCCCGCCCGACGTGTCGCCGAACGCGAGGGTAAGGCCGGTGATGATGATGATCATCACCGCGATGATCTTGGCGACCGGCCCCTCGATGGATTCGAGGATCGACTGGAGTGGGGCTTCCCATGGCATCGACGAGCCCGACGCATGGGCGGCCGGCGACAGCGCGAGCGAGAGGAAGGTGACGGACACCGCCGTTGCGATGTGGCGGCGGATGCGCAAGGCATGCTTGATCATGACGGGTCTCCTGTGAGGGGCTGGCTTGCGGGGGTGACGCGGTAGTCGCCGTCGGGGCCGAGGCCCTCGACGCGGGCGAGTTCGGCGAGGCGCCGCGAGGAGCCGCGGCCGGAGAGCACGGCGACCAGATCGATCGTCTCTGCGATCAGCGCGCGCGGAACGGTGACGACGGCTTCCTGGATGAGCTGTTCGAGACGGCGCAGCGCGCCGATGGCGGTGCCCGCATGGATGGTGCCGACACCGCCGGGGTGGCCGGTGCCCCATGCCTTCAACAGGTCGAGCGCCTCGGCGCCCCGAACCTCACCGATCGGGATTCGGTCCGGTCGAAAGCGCAGCGAGGATCGGACCAGTTCTGAAAGGGTAATGACGCCGTCCTTGGTCCGCATAGCGACAAGGTTCGGCGCGGTGCATTGCAGCTCGCGCGTGTCCTCGATGACGATGACCCGGTCCGAGGTCTTCGCGATCTCGGCGAGAAGCGCATTGGTGAGCGTGGTCTTGCCGGTGGAGGTGCCACCGGCGACGAGGATGTTGCGTCGCTCGCCGACGGCGACACGCAAGGCCTCGGCCTGGCCCGCCTGCATGATGCCGGCGGCGACATAGTCGTCGAGCGTGAACACCGCGACGGCGGGTTTGCGGATCGCGAAGGCCGGTGCGGACACGACGGGCGGCAACAACCCCTCGAACCGCTCCCCCGTTTCGGGCAGCTCGGCCGAGACACGCGGCGCGCCGGGATGAACCTCGGCCCCTACATGATGGGCGACGAGGCGGACTATCCGCTCGCCATCGGCTGGCGAGAGGCGTTCACCCGTGTCGGAAAGGCCTTCCGACAGCCGGTCGACCCAGAGCCGCCCATCGGGGTTGAGCATCACCTCGACGATCGCGGGATCTTCCAGAAACGTGGCGATCGCCGGCCCGAGGGCCGTGCGCAGCATCCGCGCACCGCGAAGTATCGCCTCCGATTTCTGTTGAGTTGCCGCCACGTCGTCCCCGTTCTCTTGCGGGTCCGCGATGCGCGGCCCTGGATCGGGGATGAGTAGAAGAGGCAGAATTCATGGCCTGACAACAACCATCATGTGGTCGTCGTACTGTGGCGTACAAAGACAGGGAAACGGCGGAATGGCCGAATACTTGTGATGGGTGGATCAGTGATTATTCCGCGTCGCGCGCGGGCGAGATGTCTTCCGAAATTTCCTGCCTGAGCTTCGGCCCCTGCGCGAGTCGACGGCCAAGCGCGGTGACGAAGGCCTCATAGCGTTCGCCCGCCTTGGCGCGTGCCGCGATCTGCGCCGGCTCGGGGAGCGGCGGGTTGGAGGTCAGCCAGAAGCGGATGAACACGGCGAGCGTCTCGACAGATATGCCGAGGTCGCGCTCCATGCGCGCCATGCGCCGGTCGAGCTGATCGAGGCGCTTCGTGGTTGCTGCCTCCTGCCGCTCGGCGGCGTCTGGCGACAGAAAGGAGGCGATACCGGCTTCGGCGACCAGGGAGAGGGACAGGTCGCGGCGCGCGGCGTGGGCGGCGAGCGCCTTCATCACGTCAGGGTCGAGATAGACGGACAGCCGTTGCTTCTTCGGAGGCTTGGTCACCGGCGCCTCCTACAATTCGATGCCGTCGCCCGGATCAAGCGAAGCCTGTCGGGCGACCTGGCGCATGGTCTGGGTCATGCGGCTGAGGCGGGCGGCATCCTCTTCGACGTCATCGCGAGGATCGATCTCGAATTCGTTTTCGATGACGGGCTTGCGCTCGACGGTCTTGGTGCGGCTCAGCTCGGGCTGATGACGGCGCTCGGAATCCGTCGGATCGTCGTCAGCTACGTCATCCACGGCGACGGGCGTGTTCAGCACCGGGCGTTCGGGCAAAACCAGCGCGCTCCAGTCGTCTGTCCTTGCGCTCGCCGGCTTGGTCTGGCCGGGCGGCGTGAGGATGCGTTCCTGAAAGCGCCGGTCCTCGTAGTATCGGGCCTTCTTGGCGCGGATCGGTGGGATGCCGGCGACCATGACGATCTCGTCGGACGGCGGGAGCTGCATGATCTCGCCCGGCGTGAGCAGTTGCCGGGCGGTCTCCGAGCGCGACACCATCATGTGGCCAAGCCAGGGAGAGAGCCGGTGGCCGGCATAGTTCTTCATGGCCTTCATCTCGGTGGCGGTGCCGAGCGCATCGGAAACGCGCTTGGCGGTCCGCTCGTCGTTGGTCGCGAAGCTCACGCGGACATGGCAGTTGTCGAGAATTGAATTGTTCGGGCCGTAGGCCTTCTCGATCTGGTTCAGAGACTGGGCGATGAGGAATGCTTTCAGGCCGTAACCTGCCATGAAGGCGAGCGCGCTCTCGAAGAAGTCGAGCCGGCCCAGCGCGGGAAACTCGTCCAGCATGAGCAGCAGGCGGTGACGGTTGCCCTTCGCCTGCAAATCCTCGGTCAACCGGCGACCGATCTGGTTGAGGATCAGGCGGATCAAGGGCTTTGTCCGGTTGATGTCAGATGGCGGCACCACGAGGTAGAGCGTGGTCGGATGCTTGCCGCCGACCATATCGGCGATGCGCCAGTCGCAGCGGCGGGTGACCTCGGCGACGACGGGATCGCGATAGAGGCCCAGGAACGACATCGCGGTCGACAGCACGCCGGACCGCTCGTTGTCGGACTTGTTCAGCAGCTCGCGGGCGGCGCTGGCGATCACCGGATGCGGGCCGGCCTCGCCGAGATGCGCGGTCTTCATCATTGCCGCGAGTGTCGACTCGATCGGCCGCTTCGGATCGGAGAGGACGGCGGCGACGCCAGCCAGGGTCTTGTCGGCCTCGGCGTAGAGGACGTGCAGGATCGCGCCGACCAAAAGCGCGTGGGACGTCTTCTCCCAGTGGTTGCGTTTCTCGAGCGAGCCTTCCGGATCGACCAAAATGTCCGCGATGTTCTGCACGTCGCGGACCTCCCATTCGCCGCGCCGCACCTCGAGCAGCGGGTTGTAGGCGGCCGACTTTGCGTTCGTCGGATCGAACAGCAGCACGCGGCCGTGTCGAGCACGGTAGCCGGCGGTGAGCATCCAGTTCTCGCCCTTGATGTCGTGGACGATCGCCGAGCCCGGCCAGGTCAAGAGCGAGGGTACGACCAGACCCACGCCTTTGCCGGAGCGGGTCGGCGCGAAGCAGAGCACATGCTCCGGGCCGTCATGGCGCAGATAGTCGCGCTCATGCTTGCCGAGCACGACGCCATCCGGACCGAGCAGGCCCGCGGCCTTCACCTCTTCCGGCCGTGCCCAGCGGGCGGAGCCATAGGTCTCGACGTTCTTCGCTTCGCGCGCCCGCCACACCGACATGCCGATGGCGACGGCGATCGAGATGAAGCCGCCCGACGCGGCGATATAGGCGCCCTCGACAAAGATCGGCGGGGCATAGGCATCGTAGAAATACCACCACCAGAAGAAGGCGGGCGGATAGTAGATCGGCCATCCGGCGATCTCGAACCACGGCTGCCCAAGCTGAGCTTGGAAGCCGAGACGGTAGGCTGTCCATTGCGTCGCGCCCCAGGTCGTCATCAGCACGATCAGGAAGACGGTGAGGATCTGGCCCCAGAGGATTTTCGTCGCCGACATGGCGGGTACTCCTTTCTTGGTTGGGCTACATGCCGAGGCCGCGATTGCGGCCGAAGCTCCAGTCGACGCCGCCGGCTCCGCGCGAGACGCCGGAGACGTGCTGGCCGAGCTGACGTTCGAGGGAGGGCGACCAGGGCACGAGCTGGAAGCCGAGGCCGTCGTCGATCATGGCGAAGCGGCCGGAGGCGAGCGCGAAGCGCTGCCGATAGGTACCCGCCACATACTCGCCCGTTCCGGCCTTCGCGAATTGGCGGCCGGTCTCGGCCGCGAGCTTCTCGCCGAGCGCCTCGACCTCGCGTTGACGGAGCGTGTCGATCAGTCCCCGCGAGAAGCTGACGCCACGTGTCTGGCGCTCGGCGAGCCCCTGGTTGATGAGATGTTCGGCGCGCCGGTCCATCGCCTGGCGCACCTCGGCGCCGAAGCCGCCGCCGCCGAGTGCGACGGGCTCACGGGCGATCGCCTGACGGTCGAGCCAGGTGGCGCCGGTCGCGTGAACTTGCCGTTCAATGTCGAGATCGGAGCGGACGGCAAGCGCCACGCGCCGACGGCCCTGGGCGTCGTCGAACTTGCGCAATTCGACGATCGACCCCGGCGCGCTGTCACCGGCGGCGTCGAGATCGGGCAGCTTGATGTGGTGGGTGCGCCCATCCGTGCCGTCGACCACGGCATAGGCCGTGCCCTTCAGCTCGTCGTCGAGCCCGCGATCGACCAACCGGCCAATGACAGGATCGTCGATACTCTCGCCGGCAAGCACATAGCTCGCTGCGCCGCGCTCGATGCCGCGTTCAGTGAGGCTGCGGTGGATGCGCTTGATAATGTCGCCACGCTCGCCGAGCGCGCGCAGGGTCTTCTCGGCGTTCTCCGATACGACCCACTGACCGGGGCCGACCTGATCGGCAAGGCCGAGTGTTTCCAGCTTCCGCAGCCGGCCGACCTTCATCGCGTGGAATTCGTCCGGCTGGCGATCGGGATGCGGGGCGAGGTCGGCGACGCCCGTGCGATAGCTGTCGCGGGCGATCTGACGATCGAGATCGGTCCAGCGCTCCGCGCCGATCTGCCGTTCGAGGTTGCGACGGATCTCGTGATCCGTTCGCGGACCCAGCTCCTGGGTGACGAGATCCTGCGCGCGAGCGCGCATTCCCTCCTTTATGTAATCGCGGGAAATGACGAGGTCCTGGCCGTCGTCGGTCCGGCCCCGCAGGATGATGTGGACATGAGGATTGTCGGTGTTCCAGTGATCGACGCCGACCCAGTCGAGCTTCGTGCCGAGGTCTTTCTCCATCTGCCCCATCAGCTCGCGGGCGAAGCCTTTGAGGTCGGACATCTCGGTCGCGTCCTCTGGCGAGACGATGAACCGGAAATGATGTCGGTCGTCCTGGGTCCGCTCGGCGAACGCCTTCGGATCGACGTCCTCGGTCTCCGGCCCGAACAGCCGCGCCTTCTCTCCATCCCGGGTGACGCCCTCGCGTCGCAGATAGCTGAGGTGGGCGCTGAGCGGCGCTGAACGGGCGGTATGGCGCACGACGCGCGTCTTGATCACCGTGTTGCGCGATCGGCTCGTGAGCAGCCGATTGGCCTGCACGGTCGCGCGCTGGCCGCGTCCGAACCGCGAGCGATTGCCCTTGCTGATCTGGCCGGAGCGTGAGACGCGTCCGCCGGCCCGCTGCGCGGCCGCGAGCGCCTGGGCGATGAAGGGGCGGGCAGCTTGAGCGCGGGTGGAGCGGATGCGGCCAGGCCGGATGCGGAAATCGTCCTCGTCGCTCATGGTCGAGGCCCCGCACATCGCGCAATCGCGCGGTAATCCTTGGCGAAATGGCGAATGCGCAGGCTGCGCCGATCAGGCGCACCTCGCGCCAATGCGCCATAAGCCTCTGAAAACACACGACCGCACCAAGCCGCGCATCGCCGGCTTTTATCTCGCCATCGTTCGGTTGTGCTGCCTGCTCTTCCCGCCTCTGACGCCAATTCCACGCCAGAGCCCGACAATGCCGCATGGAGTGCGAAGCCGATCATCGCGGCCCTCCAACGATGGATCGCGCCACGAACAGCCCTTCCGATCGCGGTGCTGGCAGTACCGGATCGCGCGCGGACTCCTGCGCAGAGGGTGCAGCCGGATCGCCGTGCCGCTGCCGCTGGACTGCACCAGCGCTGCTATCGGCCTGCACGATAAAGAGCGGCGCGCGGGTCCAGGCGAACGGATCGGCGGTCGCCACCGTGACGGGGGCAGCGAGATCGCCGCCGCCGATGATTGGCGCGAGAGCGGCGACATAGGCGCGCGTTTCCGCCGGCAATGGGCGCCCAGTCGCGCGATATTCCTCGTAGCGGCCGGGACCGGCATTGTAGGCCGCCAAAAAACCCGGCGAGCCGTAGCGATCGTGCATTTCGCGCAGATACGCCGCGCCCGCGAGGACGTTGTCGCGCGGGTCGTAGGGATCGTTACCGAGACCATGTCGAGCGCGCAGCTCGGCCCAGGTCGCGGGCATGATCTGCATCAGACCCATCGCGCCGGCCGAGGAGATCGCGCGCATGTCGCCGGCGCTTTCGACGCGCATGACCGCACGAATCCAGTGCTCGGGAACGCTGAACCGTCGTGCGGCCTCGGCGATGAAGGCGGCGTAGGGATCGACGCGAGAGGGGCGCTCGGCCGATACTGTCTGCGCATTCACGTTGGCGCAAAGTGGCGCGGCGACCAGCAGGCCGGAAAGGAGGAGGAAGGCTGTGTGCCGGACGGTGGGAAACCGTCCGACGACAGCGTGATGGCGGCGGGGCGACATCGTTCAGTTCCGCTCGCCGCGCTTGGGCGGGCGGTTCCAGTGCAGGCCCCACGCCGATTTGTCGTCGGCCGACTGAAACAGGTTAGCGCGGATCGGCTGCGGAAAGCATGGATCGTCGAGCTGCAGCGCGACGTACTCTCCGGCCTTCTCCCCGGTGCGCTTCCAACCCGCGCCGAGTTCGGCTCGGGGTTCGTTGTTCATACTGTCGAAGACGTGCACGCGGAAATCCGGCCCATTCTCGGCATCGGACGGCTCGGCCGGAATGATGATGATGTCCTGGTGCAGCAGAAGCGTCTCCAAGTGGCCGATGAAGCCACCATCGTCGCGGGTGAATTGACCGATCAGGGACATGATTTCCTCCTTGGGATTGCGGTGAGGTTGGGGATGGGCACGTCGTCACCGCGTCGGCGCGTGCCAGACGAAGCGGCCATCGCCGTCCTCGTCGGTGTAGAGGGGGATGGCCCGGCCGATCGCGGCGGAGGCGGGAAGCGGGCCGAAGTAGCGGCCGTCGAGGCTGTCGCGAACTTTCCAGTTCATCAGGAAAAGCTCGCCCTTGGCAACGACGCGGCAGCCCTGCCAGACGGGCAGCGGATTGCCGCGACGATCGCGATCGAGCGCATCGCCCATCGGCACGGCGTCGACGGTGATGGCGAGGCCGGTCCTGCAAACCCGTTGGCCGGGAAGCGCAACGACGTGCTTGATCAGCGGCACGCCGCGCGGCAGGTAACCGCCCTCGGCGAGGAAGCTCGCGAGCGGCTCGGGCGGGCGCACGGCGACCAGATCGGTGACGTCCGGAGACGGGTCTGGCGCGATGGCGTAGAGGCCGATCGGCGTGCTGGCCGACGCATTCCAGATCAGCTTCGGCGCGAAGGACACGAGCGACAGGATGCCGAGCAACGACACGGCGGCCGTCGTGGTGATGGCGTAGCCGAGCCGGGTCATGCGCTGACGCTCCGCGCCATGAGGAAGGCGCGATGGCGCTGCATCGTGTAGGCGCGCGGCGTCTCTCCGGCGCTCAGGCGGTTGTGAACGTGCCGCCAGTGATCGGGCGCGACCTCAGCCGGATCGATGCCGATGGCCTCGATCGCGTCGATGAGCTGGAGCATGCGCTCCACCTTCGGCCAGCCGTTGACGCGCAGCAGGATATCGCCGCCGGGCGTCACCGTCGGGATGGTCTGGCAGGCTTCGCCGGGAGCGACCGCGCGCAAAATGTCGAGGCGAGAGAGCACGGTGCCGTGCTCGTTCGCGGCCCAGCGCACGAGCGCAAAGGTCGTGCCGGGAGGAAAGAAGAGGATACGGCGGCGGCGATCGAGGACCTGTTCGCGCACCTCGCGGCCGAAGCGGATCCAGTGCTCGATCTGCTTCTCGATCCAGACGAGTTCGACCTGGGTGATATCTTCCGGCGCGTGAAGGACGCGGTCGGCGCGCGCGGATACGGCGGCAAGGCCGGTCATGGGGCGTCTCCTTGGGATGGTGGGAATTCGCGCTCGAACAGCGCGCGCAGCATGTCGGCGACCGTCTGGCCGCGCTGGAAGGCCGCGATCTTGATCCGGCCGCGCATGTCGGCGGTGACGTCGATGGTCAGCCTGGCCGAGAAGTCGTCGGCGGGCCCGGCGCGCTGCGTCTGGCGATCGGGCGCTTTGATCCAGCTCTCCGGATCGCCTGGCCGGGACGCGAAGCCGCGCTTGGGGGATCGTTCGCTCATGCGCCGAGCCTCGCGACTTCGGCCGCGAGCGCGGCGATCTCGCGCGCGCCCTGACAATCCTCGTCCTGCTCGGCGGCGATCCGGCCGGTCTGCACGACATCGGCGAAGACGATGCGCTGACCGATGGTCGTCGCGAGCAACGGAGGGTCGTGGTCGGCGAGCGTCTCAGCGGTTTCCCGGGCGAGCACGGTGCGCGCCGCGCAGCGGTTCAGCACGAAACGGGCGGCAAGCTCTGGACGGTAGATGCGCGCTTCGTTCAGCAGCGCGAGCATTTCGGCCGACGCCCAACCGTCGAGCGGCGACGGCTGCACCGGGATCAACACGAGATCGGCGGCGAGCAGCGCCGAGCGCATCAGGCTTGCGACGCGTGGCGGCCCATCGATGACGACGTGATCGACGTCACGCGCCAGTTCCGGCGCCTCGCGATGCAGGCTGTCGCGCGCCAAGCCGACGACACCGAACAGCCGCTGCAACCCCTCCCGGCTGCGCTGCTGCGACCAGTCGAGCGCCGAGCCTTGCGGATCGGCGTCGATCAGCGTGACGCGCTGGCCGTTACGCGCCCATTCGCCCGCGAGATGCAGCGCTAGCGTCGTCTTGCCGACGCCTCCCTTCTGGTTGAGGAGCGCGACGATCATGACGGTCTCCCGGCGATCGGGGACTCGTCCACAGCGGCCGAAAAAGCGGGTTGCGTTAGAAAGATTCCGTAGGAATCTAGGTTAGATAAGTTACAGGGCTCGCAAGCTGTTGATTCAGCGCGATGAATCGGTGATTTCGGTCCCCGATAGCACGAGAGTCCGGTCCCCGATGGCACGATAGTGCCGGTCCCTGATAGCACGAGATGATTCACAGCTTATCCCCAGGTCGAGTTGTCGAGCGCCGACGGCGGCGCGGAATGCCGAGCGCGTCGGGATCGGTGGGTACGAAGGACAGGATTTCGGGGCCGCCGACGCATTGCTCGATGGTCAGGCGATAGCCCGGCAACGGCTGGCGGCGGACGATGTCGCGCAGGTCGTAGGCGAAGTGTTTGAGCGGCGAGAGGCTGCCGGACTTGGCATGGAGGTGGGGGAAGTCGAAGCTCCAGCCGAACTCCTGTTTACCGCCGTGTTTGCGCACCAGCCGGTAGAGCCAGCGCTCGAGGCCGCCGGTGAGGTCGAAGTATTTGCGGTCGATCGTCAGCACGAGCGCGTCGTCGAGCACGGCGCCGTAGAACCAGTCGGGGACGATCAGTTCGAGGCCGAGCGGACGGCCGCGATGATCGGCGCGCTCCTTCCATTCGTTGATCCAGGAGAAGCGGTGCATCCGCCGTTCGGTCGGCTGGCGGATGGAAGTCGCGACCGTGGTCGACTGCAGTCGGTCGAGCGCGGCCTTCAGCCGGTCGTAGTCGCGAAGCGACACACCGCGGCCGATGAAGTTCAGAATCTCATAGGGGGTGGTCGCCATCAGGCGCGACGGACGCAAGCCGACATCGCGCGCTTCGACGATCTGGGAGGCCGCCCAGATGAGGACATCGGCGTCCCAGATCGTGGCCATGCCATGCTCGGGCACGGCTTCTACGCGGATCTTCACCGAACCGGCCTTGAAGTCGATCGGCGCTAGCCGTTTCGACTTGGCGAGCGAGAAAAACGGATAGGCCATGAGGTCTTGCGCGTCGCGAGGTGCGAGATCGCCAGGCAGCGCCCGGAACAGATCGAGCTGCGCACGCTCCTCGCGATGGTGGGAGTGGGATGACATGGCCAGCCGTCTCAGCGCGGAAAGCGGCCGTCAGCGGTGGCCGGCGAGGTGGTCTGGCGTTTGGCCGGCAGCACGGTGCCGCCGCGCGGGTCGGAGGTTGAGGTTACGAGACCGCGATCCGCCCAGGCTAGTAGGTCATCGAGGGAATAGACGACGCGACCGCCGAGCTTCCGATAGGTCGGACCGGTGCCGTAGGTGCGGTGCTTCTCCAGCGTGCGCTCAGACAGTCCGAGGAAGCGCGCTGCCTCCTGCGTTCGCAGATAGCGTGGCGGAATATTGGCGGCTTTTTCGGCCATGGTCGAACCTCCGTGGTCTCGCGGGAGGCCGCTGCGAACGAGCGGCGGGTTGCGAGCACGGTGGCGCGAAGACGGCGCCTCAGGCAGGAACGAAGTTAGGAATTAATTTCGATACGAAGGACGGCTCAGCGGGAGCGGCGCGGGCGGCGGAGCAGCCTGCGATAGCCGCCGCGGACGTAAGACATGCCGTCGCGCGCAAGGCGGGCGATGGTTATGCGAACCGGACTTTCGTCCCAAGTCTCGGCATCATGCTTGAGGTTGGGAAAGAGTTGTTCGGCTATCTTTCGATAGCTCACGCCGTCCACACGGGCGTCGAACACGCGGAGCATCAGGCGCGCACGTTGACGCCTCTGGAGCGTCATCCGCGGATCAGGCGGCACGCGCTTGCCGAACATCGCGTGCCAGAGACGCTCGATGGCGGTCAATCGGTCCGGGGTCAGTTCGTCGAACAAGACGAAGGCGCCGAGGGGACGGCGATCATCGGCGTCGGCGAGGGTGACGTCATAGTGCTCGCCCCGTAGCGCAAGCCTGATCAGACCAGGATCATGCTCGATGATGGTGTGGGCGCGGAGATCCTCAGCGCGGAGGCGGAGATGTCCCGCCGGGCTCGATCCGGCGGCGAACGGGAGCGTCGCCGGATCGGTTTGCGGGGTCCAGAAGATCGGCTGGATGAGCGCGGAGTTGCGAGGGTCGGCGACGAAATCGCAACCCCCATTGTTCGGCAAACTCCCGGGCGACGTCTTCGGTCAGTCGTCCGACGTGCAGCAATTCCTGATATGATTTTCTGTAATCGGGATTGCGACGCAAGAATTCCCAGGCGAGATCGCCGGGGTTTAACTTGTCGATATAGTCATAGGCGGCTTCAGACCGCCAACTTTCATCCTCGGACATCCTCCACCGCCTCTACGCAATGTTTCTACAACGCGAGTTACGCGGTGGATACGATTCCCGGTTGAATTGATCGCGGGAAGAACGAAGTGGCCGCAACGTGATGCGGTTTGCGCATCACCTCAATGCATTCGGCCCTGGAGAAGCTCGCAAAAGCCGCTCTTCGTCATCCATTTCGCGCGATCGAGATGGCTGGTGTAGATGCGCTGAGCGCGCTCCGGTTCGGCCTTGGCGTCGAGGCCGAAGAGGACTTCGACGACCTCCCGCCAGTCCGCGCTGGCCGCATCGGCGTCGAGCAGCCGGACATAGAGCTTCAGATGCGCCTCGTCATATGCGGTCAAAGCCGCCCCGGCCGGCGGTTGATCGAGAAAATCGTCTTTGGTCACAACATCCCCCAATCGCGAGATGTATCCAAACTGGAGGAGATTGTTAACGATGATTTCATCGGAAGAATGACGCAAGGCCCTGACGCGGGAGGATGTAGCAACGCCGCGACCTGTCGAACGTCAGGCTTCCTTCTTTGCATCAACGAGCAGCACTCCCTTGCCCTGATCGGAGTTCAGGAAGACGATGCCGGCGCGTTCGAAAGCCCTTCTCACCTCATCGCGCGTGCTCTCGAACACCTCGAGGCCACTGAGGGATTCGAGGCGCTTGAGCGCGGTCAATGAGACCCGGGCCTTGTCAGCGAGCGTCTCCTGTGTCCAACCCAGCAACGCGCGTGCGGCCCGAAACTGTCGGGCGGTGATCATGCATGATCACCTCCCACACGGACCTACGCGTACGCCAAAACTACGGCTATAATAGTCGCTCTTGTGGCGATCTTCCAGCCAGAATTGCCTCTGCAGGCTCTCTCTGGCTGACAACGACTGCAACTGATTCGGTCGCCGTAAGCCGAAAGCCCCGGCCTTTCGGCCGGGGCCCTGCGCGGGCCTCAGTCGCCGCGCCGCCCGTTGGGGCGGGACCAGATGAGGGAGAAGGTCTCGCCTTCTTCGTCGTCGAAGAGGTTGGCGTAGATTGGGGCGTTGAAGCTCGGATCGTCGAGCTTGAGGCCCAGATAGTCGCGGCCTTCGTTGGAGCGCTTGGACCACGCGGCGCCGATCTCAACACGGCCGACCAGGACCCGGTGGCTGGGGGCGTTCTCGCCGGTGCCGCGCTGGTCGGGAACGATGCGCACGTTCTTGGCCTGGACGCTGAGGGTGACGATTTCGCCGGTGAACTCGTTCGAGCCGGTCTTCTTGAAGGTGCCGATGGTCGCCATTGTAAGTCTCCGTTTTCCGTTCCCGAGCCCGCACCATGCGGCCTCGATGGCGATCTGCGGGCCGGAGGCGATCGACGGCGCACCCCGAAGGGGCTGGACAGCCAAGGAGAACTTTCTTGTCTCGCGAGGAATGGCGGCGCAGCCGGCAGGGGAAGAAAGTTTGACGCCGCTGTTGCGTCATAGGCGATCGAGGCGCAGCCGGCCTTCGGCCAGATCAGGCCATTGGAGAGGCCGTTTGGGGCGGTCGGGGCACGGTCAGAATAACGGAGATGATGGCGGCCTTCCCGCATCGGCAAACTCGAGTGACGGAAAGGCTCATCGGCTTCGTCTGCTCCCGGCAGGTACATCCAGCAGCATCCTGACCTACCACCGTCACCACGAAGATGCCGCAGCGCGTGTCAATTCGGCAGCCGGGACGTAGACCCGCCCGTGCAGCGCTCCATGGACGACGGCTTCTCCCGGCCGAGCGCCGATCCGCACCGCACGCACCCATCGCAACAGCATGAGACGACGGGGAGCCCCACGCTCACTGCAGCACTGGTGCTCCTGACGGCGATGACGAAGGTCAGGCCCGCGCAAGGCCCGGCCCGGAGGGGCCGGACGCCGCCGCCATTCCCGCGACGCGCACGAAGGCGGTGATGCCGACCGCGACCGCGCCGATGACGGAGAAGGCGATCTGCCAGCCGGCGGACGGCATGAGGTGCTTCACGATGCCATGGGTCGCATGGTAGCCGGCAAGCGCTGCCGGTGCGACGAAGACGAGCGCGATTGCGATCCGTATCCAGAGCGGGCGAATGACGGCGAGCAGGAATTGGCCGAGGCCGAGCGTCAGCGCGGCGGTGGTAAGGCCGACGAGGATCGCGCCGAGCCAGCCAGCGCCGGTCCCATAGGCCCATGTGCCGGCGCTAACGCCCGCGACAAACGGCAGCGCGAAGATAGCCAGCGTAAATAGAATCCAGCACAGGCCGCCGATCGCGGCGATGCTGGCAATGATGCCGATGAAGATCATGGCGGTGGTCTCCGTGAGATAAAGGTCTGACGGTTGCGCCTCCACCACCACCACGGCGCATCCTCAGTATAGCCGAAGAGACGGCGCAACGGGAGCGGAAATCCCGCGGGATTCCCGCTGGCGATCGCGGCGCCTTGCCCGCGCGGCTAGCGGGCGAAGGGATCGACCTCATGAACAATGGCGGCGAAATCGCCGTCATATTCGCCGGCAGGCATGACGCCCATGGTGCCGTCGCCGGCCTGGAAGATGACGATTGAAACCATGAGGGTGGTGGCGAGGCTGAAGGCGAAGGCGTGAGCTTGATTGAGGGACATCTGACCGGCTCCTGTCTTGGAGGCGGGAGGCCATCTCCCGCGCGACAGGCGCCCGATGTGTCCGGCCGATGGCCGCAATCACCGCGAAGGCGAAGCCGCAGCGGCGGCATGCTCGCATAGCCGACCCTTCATGGGTTGATGGCGTCAGGCCCTCGGCTGGACCAAGGATTAGCGCAATGGAAGCGGGAGATGGTTTTCCGCCATGACCGGGGTCGCGATGGAAACGCCCATTCGATGCTGCCCGTCGAAGCATTGTCGCCGTGCTGCCGGTCGTGACCGAGGTTGATGGCATCAGCCCCTTGGGTGGGCGCAAGAATAGCGCGTTGCAGGCCGGGGCGGCTATCGTGCAACAGATATCAGCGCGTCGCTGCTAACAGGCAGATCGTCGGAACCGCCGGGCAACTTTCCGACTATACTTGGAGGATTTCTCATGCTGACGGTGGTGAGACCCCTGGCGAACGCTGAAGCGGTGGCGGATTGGGCTTGCTCAGCAGGCTTCGACGACATCGTCCCATCCAACTGGCATGTCACCATCGCGAAAACATGCGAGGCGGTTGATTTCGCTACCCTGACCCGGATGCGTCAGTGCTGGTCGTTCCCGCGTCACCTGGTCGGCTCATTGCGCGTATGGGAGGGATCATCGCCTTGATGTTCGGGTCCGTGACTATAGCCACTCGCCACCGTGAGTTCAGGATCGCGGGTGCTGGCTGGGAACATCCCGCTTTCCGGCCGCATGTGACCATCTCCGTCGACGACCGGCGAGAACTCGACGGCGTGGCGCCATTCGCTGGCGACCTCGTCTTCGGTGGCGAGATATGGTCCAAATGACAAGACGGCGCTCACGCGCCGCCTCCTTTCGGGCGAAAATCGTACAGTGGGATGCCGAGCTTCCTCGCCTTGTCGGCGAGATTGTCCTGGATGCCGGTGCCGGGGAAGACGATCACCCCGATCGGCAGGACGTCGAGCATCTGATCGTTGCGCTTGAACGGCGCGGCCTTGGCGTGCTTCGTCCAGTCGGGAGCGAAGCCGACCTGTGGCACCTTGCGGGTGTCGGCCCATTTGGCCGCGATCTTCTCGGCGCCTTTCGGCGACTTGCCGTGCAGCAGCACCATGCCGGGGTGCTTGGCGTGGACCTGATCGAGCTTGGCCCAGATCAGGCGATGATCGTTGAAGTCGAGCCCGCCGGTGAAGGCGATCTTTGGACCGGCGGGTAGCAGCACTTGATTGTCGGCCCGCTTCTTGGCTGCAAGGAAGTCCCGGCTGTCGATCATCGCCGAGGTCAGGTTGCGATGGTTGACCATGGATCCGCTGCGCGGACGCCAGTTCGATCCGGTGTGGCGCTCGTAGTGTTCTGCGGCCTGGTCGCGCATCAGCTCGAAAGCGTTGCGGCGTTCGATCAGGGTCTGGCCCTCGGCCGTCAGGCGTTCCAGCTCGACGGCCTTCACTTCGCTGCCGTCCTGTTCGCGCTGGCCGCGACGCTGCGCCTGCTCATTGTCGTCCAGCTCGCGCTCGATCCGGCCGGTGGCCCGGTGGAAGACGTTGACCGTCGACCAGAGGAGATCGTCGAGGTCGGGCTCGAGGCGGGGGTCTTCCAGGGTGGCGATCAGGGCGTCGAAGATGTCAGTGATGGCGCCGGCGACATGGTCGCCCTCCGGAAGCGGTCGGGGATCGGGTTCATCCGTGAAGGGACGGTAGCCGTAAAGCTGGAGTTCGCTGAGGACATGGTCGGTGGGGGAAGAGGCGTGATGCGGTTCGTAGTCGTCGTGCTCGCTCATGGGATGCTCCGTCGGTTCGACCGCGACCCTCGCGGCCTTCATGGCGACGAAAGCCGGCGGGCGGGCCGGACCTGCACCCGCAGCGAAGCGGAGGGCCGGAGCAGAGCGGAGGATGACGAAGGCGGGCTATTTTGTTTCGCGATGGAAAGCGGCCCTCGGCCGCGCCGGAAAATAGTCCGCCGCAGGCGTTGTGGGTCCGCGCCGCTTGCTGGCCGATCGCCCTCTCGAAGGCCGGGGCGCGGTTCTCTCCGACCTGGGATCATCCGAGCGATGCCGACGACGGCGCTCCCGCCGCCTGCAATCTCCTTCCGGCCTATGCCGCCAGCGCCATGAAGCGTGCGACGTCCTGTGGCGCGATCTGCACCCGGGCCGCTGCCCGGAGGCTGTCCAGCCCCGCCAGGCGGAGATCCTCGTTGAAGTCGCCCAAGGCCGGAGACACCACGACTGCCTCGATCCCGGCCGCGTTCGCCCGTTCGATCAAGGTCGCCATCGCACCTTCGCCGGCCGGATCATTGTCGCGGGCGATGTAGAGCCGACGCAGCGTATCGGGGAACAAGATGGCCGAGAGATGTGCCGCCGAGAGCGCCGCCGCCATCGGCATGGTGGGCAGGGCCATCCTGAGCGACAGCATCGTCTCGATGCCTTCGCCGGCCGCCATCACCTCGCCAGCCACACCAAAGCGAACGGCATGCCCGAGTAGGTCGCCCATCGCCCGTCTCGGCGTGTCGATCGGGGCCTTGTCCGATCCGTCCGGCGCGAGCCAGGTGCGGTGCGCGCCGGTCTGATGCCCGTCGAGATCGGTGACCGATGCGATCATCGCCGGCCAGGTCTCGGTCGGGGAATGTTCGTCGGGCCGGTAATAGCAGCGAGGATGGAAGCGAAGGCTTCCGGTTCCGTGCAAATCCGTAATGCCGCGTGTACGCAGATACGTCTTTACGAGCGTGCCCGAAATCGGCTGGGCCATGGCGAAGAGCCGCCGTGCCGCTTCCGGTGATCCTGATGGGGCCGGTGACTTGCGCTCGCCGCCGTGCGGATGGTCCGGTTCGGGATGCGGCATCGACAGGAAGGTGCGCGCCTCATCGGCGACGTCTTTGAAGTCGACCAGGCCGCAGCTCTCGCGGATGACATCGAGGAGATCGCCATGCTCGCCGGTGGCGGCGTCGGTCCATTTTCCGGCAGCGCCCTTGCCGGTTTCGCCACCCTTCAGGCGCACGAACATCGAGCGGCCCGGTGTGTTGCGCACGTCGCCGACCAGCCAATAGCGGCCCTCCCGATGACCAGCGGAGAGATAATGGCGGCACACCGCCTCGGCTTGTCGGCCGAGACGGATCGCCAGTTCGGAAGCGTCCTGCCGTGCCATCACGCCGCCTCCCGCTCACCGATGCGCTCGACGGGGTAGCGTTCCAGCACCTTGGCGAGGATCGCCGCGCCGGTCGCATCGGTCGGCACGAACATTCGGAGCTTCCACGAGATGATCTCGTGAAACAGGCCGTAGGCGCGCAGCCGATCCCTCATGGCGTCGGTGAAGCCCGACAGCTCGATGCGGTTGGCGCCCATGACCCGGACGCGGCGAAGCTGAAGACCCTCGGCCAGGTCGAGGATGGTCTTGCCGTCCATCAGCGCCATGAAGGCGTCGTCGGGCGTCAGGGTTGACGTGCCGGTCGCGAGCGCGCCTGCTACCCATGCGGGGGAGACGCGGCGGCCGACGATGCGTTCGCCGTCGTCGGTCTGGAGCCGATAGACCCGCGTCGACTCGTTCGGCAGCCGCTTCCAGATTGGCAGCAACAGCCCGCTGACGACATGGATAGTGCTGTCGGCATACTCCGGCACCTCGTCGGCCTCGGCATTCCATGCCGCAGTGAAGGCGATCCGCTCCGCCTGTACCCAATGGGTTTCGTCCATCATTTTGATGGGGATGTTGTGCGCCTCCATCGGCCGGATCAGCCGCACGCGCCGTTCGATCTCGCCATCGTCCAGCATGATGCTGGTGGTCGGTATCTGCACGGCGGCGCGGCCCGAGCGCTCGTTGATCAGCAGCCTCGCGCCCGGGTCGTCGAGATGATCGAGCGCCTCGGCCAGCGTCACCGGCCGGTTGCGCTGGCGCTGGGTGATGGTCAGGAGCCGGGCTTCAGCTCCGGTGCCGGGATGAACATGGATAGTCCGCCGGTCGGTGACGATGAAGCTCTCGGCCTGCAGCGTCTCCAGCCCGACGTCGTAGCTGCCCGACGCGATGGCGCCTTCGATCTTGGCGTTCAGCAGCCGCTCGAACGCCGTGAACAGGACGCCCTGAAGGTCGATGGTCAGCGCCAACAACCTGTTCAGGAACGTCGTGATCGGCGGCAGTTCATCCTTGATGCCGGTGGAATCCATCAGCGAGAGGCCGGTGGCGTCCTCGAACATCTGGAGCGAGCAGCCGTCGACCTTGCCGCGCACCAACAGCAGGTAAAGCTGCTGCAGGGCGTCGCGGGCGTAGTGGCTCTCCAGATTGTCTTCGGGCCGGAACAGCCCCTGGCCGCCGGTCTGGCGCTGGCCCCGCGTGATCGCGCCCAGGGTGTCGAGGCGGCGGGCGATGGTCGAGAGAAAGCGCTTCTCGGCCTTCACGTCCGTCGAGATCGGCCGGAACAGCGGTGGCTGCGCCTGGTTGGTCCGGTTCGTGCGGCCCAGACCCTGAATGGCGGCGTCGGCCTTCCAGCCCGGCTCCAGCAGATAGTGGACGCGCAGTCGCTGGTTCCGCGACGACAGCTCGGCGTGATAGCTGCGCCCGGTGCCGCCCGCGTCGGAGAAGATCAGAATGCGCTTCTGATCATCCATGAACGCCTGGGTCTCGGCGAGATTGGCCGAGCCGGCGCGGTTCTCCACGGCGAGGCGGTCGATGCCGCCGGGGCTGGTCTTGCGGACGATGCGGCGCGAACGTCCTGTCACCTCCGCCACGACATCGGTGCCGAAGCGCTGGACGATCTGGTCGAGCGCGCCGGGGACCGGCGGCAATGATGCAAGCCTCTCGATCAGACGGTCACGACGGGCGACGGCGTCGCGGCTTTCGACCGGCTGGCCGTCGCGAAACACCGGCCGCGACGACAGGTTGCCCTCGCTGTCGGTGAACGGCTCATAGAGCTGCACCGGGAAGGAGTGTGCGAGATAATCCAGAACGTATTCTTTGCAGTCGCAGTTTATGTCGAGCGTGGCGGCGGTAGGCGCAGG